>NZ_LUNF01000064.1:0-14405 GCF_001626145.1 Aeromicrobium sp. REDSEA-S32_B7 | reverse complement strand
GTTCCAGATCAACTCGCAGAACTGCATCCACTGCAAGACCTGCGACATCAAGGATCCGAACCAGAACATCGAATGGACCACGCCTGAAGGCGGGGGCGGCCCGAACTACCCGAATATGTGAACGCCGGCGTCGCTTGCTCTGTCATTGCGAGGAGCGAAGCGACGCGGCAATCCATGGCAGCGCCCTGGATTGCTTCGCTTCGCTCGCAATGACGTGGGAGCCTGCGGGTGGCCATTGCTGAGACCGCCTACGCCAAGATCAACCTCGCGCTGCATGTCCGCAGGCGGCGCGAGGATGGCTATCACGAGCTCGAGACGCTGTTCGCTTTCGTCGATACGGGCGATGTGCTGACGGCGCGCAGTGCGGCTCAGGACAGCGTCACCGTCTTCGGTGAATTCGCCGGCGGGCTCGACGATCCGTTCGACAACCTCGTCGCCAAGGCGCTGGGCAAGCTCCCGCGCGCCGATGGGCTGGCGGTTACGCTTGAGAAGAACCTGCCCGTCGCGGCGGGGTTGGGGGGCGGATCGGCCGATGCCGGCGCGGTCTTCCGCATGGTGCAGGCGCGCTTCGGCCTGCCCGAGGACTGGCACGCGCGCGCCGCCGCGCTCGGCGCCGATGTGCCCGCCTGCGTCGAGAGCCGCACCTGTGTCGGCCGCGGGACCGGAACCGAGCTGGAGGCGGCGGACGACAGCCTTGCCGGCACCCCGGTGTTGCTGGTCAATCCGCGCCTCCCGCTCGCCACCGGTCCGGTGTTCGGGCACTGGGATGGCCGCGACCGCGGCGCGCTGCCTGCCGGAGATGCGCGCAGCGTCGCGATCGCGGGCCGCAACGACCTAGAGGGGCCGGCAATTTCGCTATGTCCGCAGATCGCCGGGGTGCTGGCCGAATTGGGCGGAACATCGCCCATCTTCGCCCGTATGTCGGGCTCGGGCGCGACGTGTTTTGCGCTCTACGAAAGCGTCGCGGCGCGTGACGCGGCAGCTTCGCAGATCGGCAAGCTCCACACGGGCTGGTGGCAGACGAAAGGGCTCCTGCGATGATGATCGACAACCTCCCCTACCGCCAGGTCGCGGTCGACGACCTGCGTCCGGGAGGGCTGCTGTGCGTCGCCGACCACGCCTCCAACCACGTCCCCGAAGACATCGAGCTGGGCAGCGACCCGGCCTTGCTCGACGCGCATATCGCGGTCGATATCGGTGTCGAGGGCATTGCCGACCGGTTGGCCCGGCGCCACGGCATGCCCGCGCATATCGCCACGGTCAGCCGCCTCGTGTGCGACCTGCATCGGCGCGAGGACGATCCTGCAGCGGTGCCGAGCGAGAGCGACGGGACGCTGATCCCCGGCAATATCGGCGCCAATGTCGAAGCCCGGCTGGACCGGTTCCACCGTCCGTATCATGCCGCGCTGGCCGAACTGATCGCGCGGGCCCAGCCGCGCCTGATCCTGGCGCTGCACAGCTTCACGCCGAAAATGGCGACCAGCGACGAACAGCGCCCGTGGGAAGTCGCGCTGCTTTACAACCAGGACGACCGCGCGGCGCGCCATGCGATCCGCCTGTTCGGCGAGCAGGGCCTCAATGTGGGCGACAACCAGCCCTATTCCGGCAAGCAGCTCAATGCGACGATGGACCGCCACGCCGAGGCGCAGGGCGCCGGCCTGACCGGTGATGCCGCCGCCGTGGATGCGGGCGATGACGTCGAAGCGGCCCTCGAGCTGCAGCTCGGCGAAGGGCTCGTTGACGACCTGCTGGTGCAGCTTGTTCGGGAAGTAGGAGTCCAGGGTGCGACCGTTGACGGTCCACACGCCGGTGCCCGGGACGATCCGGACGCGGGCGACGGCCTCCTTGCGGCGGCCGGTGGCCGCGGCGGGGGCGATGGTCGCGGGACGCATCTCGGCGTCGGCCGAGGGCGCGGACTCGGAGCTGTAGGCGATGCCCTGCTCGTCGGTGGTGTAGGTCTCCTCGACCTCGGTGGTCTCGGTGGTGGCGGAGTCAGCCATGGTGGTCCTCAAATCCTCTGCGGTGGCGATTACTGGGAGATCTGGCTGATCTCGAAGGGCGTGGCCTGCTGGGCGGCGTGCGGGTGGCTCGGGCCCGAGTAGACCTTGAGCTTCTTCAGCATCTGGCGGCCCAGCTTGTTCTTGGGGAGCATGCCCCACACGGCGTTCTCGATGGCCTTGCGGGCGTCCTTCTCGAGGAGCTCACCGATGGCGGTCTGGGAGAGGCCGCCGGGGTAGCCGGAGTGGCGGTAGACCATCTTCTTGGTGGCCTTGGAGCCGGAGAGGGCGACCTTCTCGGCGTTCACGATGATCACGAAGTCGCCCATGTCCATGTGCGGAGCGAAGGTCGGCTTGTGCTTGCCACGCAGGAGGTTGGCGGTGTGGGTCGCGAGGCGACCGAGCACGACGTCGGTCGCGTCGATCACGAGCCACTCGCGCTGGACGTCAGCGGGCTTGGGGCTGTAGGTGCGCACGGCAGTACTACCTGTTCGTTCGTCGGTCCCGACCGGAGGCCCCGGCCGGGGTGGTGCTGCTGCGACCGCTGACGAACACGGCCTGGTTCGCACCGACCCACCCGGCTCCTGGTGCGGAGATCGGGTGCGGCTCACGTCCAGATCTGCACGCCGGCCCGGAGGGCCAGCACGCGGCAGAGGTCGCGACCGACAAGACTAGGGCCGCTGACGGCGTACGCCAAAACGGTGGGAGGGCCGCTCCGTGGGACACCGGATTCCCGCTCACGCTATGAGCGGACTAGAGTCGCAAGGCGTGACCGAATCTCTGCCCGTCCGTGACAACCGCACCGGACAGGAGTACGACGTCCCGATCGCCGACGGCGCCATCAAGGCCGCGGACCTCGGGAAGATCAAGACCGGTGACGACGCGCCCGGACTGGCCGTCTACGACCCCGGCTTCGTCAACACCGCCTCCTGCCGCTCCTCCGTGACCTACATCGATGGCGAGAAGGGCATCCTGGAGTACCGCGGGTACCCCATCGAGCAGCTCGCCGAGGGCTCGACGTTCCTCGAGGTCGCCTACCTCCTCATCCACGGCTCGCTCCCCTCGAAGGTGGAGTACGAGCAGTGGGTCCATGACATCACCTACCACACGTTCGTCCACGAGAACGTGAAGGGCTTCATGGAGGGCTTCCGCTACGACGCGCACCCGATGGGGATGCTGATGGCGTCGGTGGGGGCCCTCTCGACGTTCTACCCCGAGGCCGGGATGATCCAGGACGCCGACAACCGGCAGATGCAGATCATCCGCATGATCGCCAAGATGCCGACGCTGGGCGCCTGGTCCTTCCGCCACGCGCAGGGCAAGCCGTTCGTCTACCCCGACAACGACCTGTCCTACACCGCCAACTTCCTCTCGATGCTGTTCAAGATGAGCGAGAGCAAGTACGAGGCCGACGAGCGCCTCGTCAAGGCGCTGGACACCCTGTTCATCCTGCACGCCGACCACGAGCAGAACTGCTCGACGAACGCGGTCCGCTCGGTCGGCTCGAGCGACGTCGACCCGTACTCGGCGGTCAGCGCGGGCATCGCGGCCCTCTACGGCCCGCTGCACGGCGGCGCCAACGAGGCCGTCCTGCGCATGCTGAAGCGGATCGGCAGCAAGGACAACATCCCGAGCTTCATCGAGGGCGTGAAGAAGGGCGAGGAGCGCCTGATGGGCTTCGGCCACCGGGTCTACAAGAACTACGACCCGCGCGCGAAGATCATCAAGAAGGCCGTCGACGACGTCTTCGAGGTCACCGGCGTCAACCCGCTGCTGGAGATCGCACAGGAGCTGGAGCGGATCGCCTTGGAGGACGAGTACTTCGTGCAGCGCAAGCTGTACCCGAACGTCGACTTCTACTCCGGCCTCATCTACGAGGCGCTGCAGTTCCCGCCGGAGATGTTCACGGTGCTGTTCGCCATCCCCCGCACGGCCGGCTGGCTGGCGCAGTGGATCGAGCTGGTCGACGACAAGGAGCAGAAGATCGCTCGCCCGAAGCAGATCTACACGGGAGCGCGCACGCTCGACTTCGTGCCCGCGGAGCAGCGCTGGGCCTGACCCCGCACCGCTCGACGGCCCTCTGTCCTGGTTCCACGGACAGGGGGCCGTTTTCGCGCTATGTTGCGGGACGAAAGACCTTTCCGGTGTGGGAGCGCCGGAGGGGAGGGAGCTTTCACGCCGGCTCTGCACACGGCAGAACCGACGGTCACGACTGAGGGAGCATCGTGATGGTCGGACGACGACACCGACGCGTCCAGGGACGCACCACGCACCAGCGCCGCCGCGAGGACGGTGCGGCAGCCGTCGAGTTCGCGCTCGTGCTGCCCATCTTCGTGGCGCTGCTGTTCGGCATCATCAGCTACGGCTGGATGCTGAGCTACCGCCAGGGGATCAGCCAGGCCGCGGCCGAGGGGGCGCGGGTCCTCGCGGTGGCGCCGAGCGGGTCGACGACGTCGCTGTCCGACGCCCGCGCGGCCGTCAACCGCTCGCTCGGCTCCTACGGCGTCACGTGCACGTCCGCCGGCACGCTCACCCGCGGCAGCGAGGTCGTCGGCACGTGCGTGATCACGCCGTCGATGACCTGCACCGGCTCGACGTCGAAGTGCGCGAAGGTCGCGATCTCCCACCTCTACCGCGACCACCCCCTGCTGCCGTCGTTCCCCGGGCTCGGGGTGGTCCTGCCGTCCAAGGTCTCCTACGAGACGACGGCGGAGATCAACTCGTGAGCGGCCGGTGGGCGCGTCTCGCGCTGCGGGCCGACGACCGCCGGCCTCGACGGCGGCGCGACGAGCGCGGCTCGATCCTGCCGCTAACCATCCTCACGATGACGATCCTGCTGGGCTTCACGGCGTTCGCAGCCGACCTCGGCCTCCAGCGGGTCGCGGTCCGCGACATGCAGTCGGTCGCCGACGTCGTCGCGCTCGACGCCGCCCGCAAGCTGCCCACCTGCGACGCCACGGCGCTGACCACCGCGGCGAACGCGAGCCTCGCCCGTCAGAACCGGCGCATCGGCCGGACGTCACCGCTCGTGGTGACGCCGGGCCACCTCGACTCGACGACGAAGACGTTCGTGGCGGGTGCGGCGAACGGCGTCTGCGACGCGGTGAAGGTCGAGTCCCGCACCACGGTCGACTTCGCCTTCGCCCCCGTGATCGGTCGCAGCTCGGGAGGGGCGGCACGCAGCGCGGTCGGCGCCCGCGCCCAGCCCGCCGTCTGCTTCTCCGCGGGCACCAAGTCGCTCGTGCTCAACTCCTCGCAGAGCGCCCTGAGTCCACTGCTCGACCGCATCCTGCGGGTGAACCTGGGTCTCGTCGGCTACTCCGGTCTCGTCGACCTCAAGACCCTCTCCGTCCGGCTGGGCGACGTGGCCGCCGAGCTGGGCATCGGCACGACGCAGCAGCTCGCGACCGCGACCGTGACGCTGCGCCAGCTGATGGTCGCGACCGCGACCGTCCTGCAGCGCCAGGGCAGCACGGCACAGGCGACCCTGCTGAACACCCTCAGCGGCCAGGTGGGCGCACTGAACGTCAATCTCGGGCGCTTCCTGTCGGTGGGCACCGGTGGGGAGTCCGGCCTGGACGCCCAGCTGAACGCCCTCGACCTCATCGGCACCGCCGCCGTCTCCGCCGCGGTCGCGAACGGCAAGAACGCGGTCGCGATCGGCACCGACCTCGGCGTGCCGCTCGACCTGGTCACCGCCAACACGCAGCTGACGATCATCGAGCCGCCGGTCATCGCCTGCGGCGGGGTCGGGGCGCAGGCACGCACCGCCCAGGTCCGGCTCGACGTCAGGACCGGGGTGAGCATCCTCGGGATCGCGGGCATCGGCAACGTCTCGCTGGGCGTGCAGGTCGGCAAGGGAACCGCCACGCTGACCAACGTCACGTGCGCGTCCAGCGGCGTGCAGGCCTCCACGACCGTGCGCGGCGACACCTCGCTCGCGACGCTCAGCGGGCCGGGCGGCACGGGCAGCGCCACGGTCACCCCGCTGTCGCTGCTGGGCATCCCCCTCGCGGGCGTCGTGCGGATCACCGGGACCGTGGGCGCGAAGTCCACCACGCAGCAGTTTCCCTATCCTCCGGCCCCGGACCTCACCCAGATCTACGGCGGCGGCGAGCGGATCATCCTGAGCAGCGTCGACAGCACCACGAACTCCGTGCTCGACGGCATCAACAAGCTCACCGGCACGCTGGACCTGCTCGTCCAGCCCCTGCTGAAGATGCTCGGCATCCAGCTCGGGATCATGGAGGTCCGGATGCTGGGCACGCCGTCGTGCTCGGCCACCCGGCTGGCCGGCTGAGCACGGCTCAGCGGCGGGTGACGGTCTTCGTCCCCTTGGCGTCCTTGCGGACGGTGACGTCGTCGAGCACCGTCCCGGGTCGCAGCCGCGGCTGGGGCGCGTACCCGTGGGCGGCGACGACCGCGCGGTAGTGCAGCGCGTCGGGCCCGACGTCGACGACCTGGTAGGTGCTCACCTGCTTGGCCCAGCGCGTGCGCGTGGCTCCTCGGCGCGTCCAGTCCTCGCCCGAGATCTGGTAGTACTTCGGCCCGGAGTCCGAGACCGCGAAGACGGTGCCGTCCGGGTCGCCGTGGTAGCCGCTGGTGTAGACGTGGTCGTGCCCGTTGAGGAAGAGGTCGACGTCGTGCTTCTCGACCACCGGCAGGATCGTCGAGTACACCTCGGTGTTCGTGCGGTAGACCCGCGACGCGAACGGCCCCGCGTGCATGAGCACGACGCTCCACCGGTTCGGGTTGTCGGCGAGCCGCTCGTCAAGGAAGCGGGCCTGGGCCTCGAGGTCCGTGCCGAAGGAGTCGAGCACCACGAAGCGCACGCCCTGCTGGTCGAAGCTGTACCAGGTCGGCTGCTGGCCCTCGACGTCGTTCGACGGGTCGGTGAAGTAGGTGCGGAAGCCCTCGGCGCCGCCCGAGCGGCAGCCGCGCACGAGGATGCACCGCTCGTGGTTGCCGATCGAGACCGCGAGGTTGCGGCTGGTGCGCACGGGGGCGAGGGCCTTCATCAGGTCGACCCACTCACCGTGGCGCCACGGCTCGTTGACGACGTCGCCGGCGTGCAGGACGAGGTTGGCCTCCGGGTGCTCGTCAACGGCCTCGCGCACGATCCGCGCGGGGACGTCGGCGTTGTCGACCTGGGTGTCGCCGAGGGCGAGGAACGTCCACGGGGCGTCGTCGTCGCGGGGCGTGCGGAACGTGTACGGACCGGCCGTGCCCCCGGCGTTCTCGACGCGGTAGCGGTAGCGCGTGCCGGGCCGCAGCCCCCGGAGGGTGGCCGTGTAGGCCGGCAGCGCCGACCCGCTGTCGCGCACGCTCGTCGCCGCCTTGCGGGTCGCGGCGGCGCGGACCTCGGGGCCGCCCCCGACGGGACGGGCGACCACCCGTTGGTCGTCGAACGCCTCGCGCGAGCGCCAGGTGACGGTCTGCGACGTCGCGGGGTCGGGGGTCGGGTTGAGGACGACGAACGTCGGCGTCGTCCCCGTGCCCCTCTCCGGGGGTGCGGTCTCCTGCGGGGTGCCCGGGGAGCATCCCGCGAGGACGAGGGCTGCACAGGTGGAGGCCACGAGTCCGCGCTTCACGGGACCAGCGTAGGGACTACCGTTGTCGGGGTGCGCCTGCGACTCGACCTCTCCTACGACGGGGCCGGCTTCCGGGGCTGGGCGACGCAGCCCGGGCTGCGCAGCGTGCAGGAGACCGTCGAGCAGGCCGTCGCCACCGTGCTGCGCCTGGAGGAGCGGCCCGGCCTGACCTGCGCCGGCCGCACCGACGCGGGCGTGCACGCCCGCGGCCAGGTGGCGCACGTCGACCTCGACGTCGACGTCGACCCCGAGGTGCTGGCCCGGCGGCTGCGCCGGCTGCTGCCCGACGACGTCGTCGTCCACCGGGTCCGCCGCGCGCCCGAGGGGTTCGACGCACGCTTCGGCGCGCTGGAGCGACGCTACGCGTACCGGATCCAGGACGACCCGGCCCGTGCCGACCCGCTGCACCGCGGCATGGTGGTCGCCTGGCCGCGGGCGCTCGACGTGGGGGCGATGTCCGCAGCAGGTGCTCTGCTCGTGGGCGAGCACGACTTCGCGGCGTTCTGCCGGCGACGCGAGGGCGCGACGACCATCCGCACCCTGCTCGAGCTGAGCACGGTCCGCTCCCCCGACGACGGGCTGCTCGTGACCACGGTGCGGGCCGACGCCTTCTGCCACTCCATGGTGCGGGCGCTCATGGGCGCGCTCGTCGCGGTCGGCGAGGGACGGCACCCCGCGTCGTGGGCGCGGGAGGTCCTGCTGGCCGGTGCCCGCGACCCGCGCGTCAAGGTGATGCCGGCGCACGGGCTGGTGCTGGAGGAGGTCGTGTACCCCGACGACGCCGGGCTCGCCACGAGGGTCGGCGAGGCCCGACGACGTCGTGACGAGGGGCCCGGCACACCCACGCCGTAGCCTGGGACGGTGACGTCCCCTGCGCGCGCCCTGCGGCTCTGTCTCCTGCTCGTCGCGGCCGTCCTGGTCGCGTCGGCGTGCTCCGCGGCCGCCGACCAGGCGCCGCCGCCCGAGGTGCGGCCGTTCCCGGCCGACGCCGTCGCCGACTACCAGCTGGGCGGTGCCTACCGACCGGCCGACGACGTCACCGTGGTCGTCCGCGACCGGACGGCTCCGGCCGACCCCGACCGGTACTCGGTCTGCTACGTCAACGCCTTCCAGACGCAGCCGGGCGACCTCGGCTGGTGGACGAAGCACCACCCCACTCTGCTGCTGCGGAAGGGCGGACGTCTGGTGCGCGATCCCGGCTGGCCCGACGAGGTGCTGCTGGACCAGCGCACCGCGGCACGTCGGGCGGCCATCGTCGCGGTGGTCGCGCGCTGGTTCCGGGCGTGTGCCCGCGATGGCTACGCGGCGGTCGAGCCCGACAACCTCGACGCGTGGACGCGATCGAAGGGGCTGCTGACGCGCCGCCAGACGGAGGCGACGGCACGTGCCCTCGTGCGCGCCGCGCACGACGCCGGGCTGGCGATCGCCCAGAAGAACACCCCCGACCTGGACGGCCGGGCGCTCGGCTTCGACTTCGCCGTGGCCGAGGAGTGCGAGGTGTACCGCGAGTGCGCCGCCTACACCGACGTGTACGGCTCGGCCGTCGTGGAGGTCGAGTACACCGACAACGGCCGCCGGGCCTACGCCCGTGCCTGCAGCGAGCGCGCGGGCGAGCACCCCATCCAGCTGCGCGACCGCGACGTGCTGCCGCGTGGTGCCCGTGGGCACGTCTCGCGACACTGCTGAGCCGATCCCCGGGGCCGCTGGGAGGATGGTGCGCGTGAGCGGCCACTACTTCGACGACCGTCCCGACGGACCCGACCAGCGCCGCACCGTCGCGGTCGAGGCCTGGGGGCATCGGCTCACCTGCACCACGAGCACGGGCGTGTTCTCCGGCGACCACCTCGACCACGCCACGCGGATCCTGCTGGAGTCCGCCGACCCGCCGACGGGCACGGTCCTCGACCTCGGGTCCGGCTGGGGCCCGATCGCGTGCGCCGTCGCGGCGGCGTCGCCTTCGGCGCGGGTGTGGGCGGTCGACGTGAACGAGCGGGCCCGCGAGCTCACCCGGCTCAACGCCGACGCGCTGGCGGCGGACGACGGGGCGCGCGTCCACGTCGCCGCACCGGACGACGTGCCCGGCGACCTGAGGTTCGACGCGATCTGGTCGAACCCGCCGATCCGCATCGGCAAGGACGCCCTGCACGCGCTGCTGCTGCACTGGCTCGACCGGCTCGCCGACGACGGCCACGCCCGGCTGGTCGTGGGCAGGAACCTGGGTGCCGACAGCCTGCAGCGCTGGCTGGTCGGCCAGGGCTGGCCGACCGAGCGCACGGCCAGCAGCAAGGGGTTCCGCGTGCTGACCGTGCGCCGGGGCTGAGGACCCGACCTACTTCGAGGTGATCGTCCGGGCGCGCGACGAGCCCTTGAGCAGCGAGCTGCCCGCGTAGACGGCCTTGATGGTGTGCCGGCCCTTCGAGAGCCGCGGCAGCAGCACCGTCGCCCGGCCGCGCGAGAGGGTCACGGTGGTCACGCGGCGGCGGCCGTCGTAGACCTGCACGGTGCCCGTCGCGCCCACGGGACCGGAGACCCGCACCTTCAACGTCGCGCGCTTGGTCCGCGAGACCGACGTCCCGAGCGCCGTGGAGGTGGTGCTGGTCGACTTGCCCACGGTGGGCGTGCCGACGATCGTGTCGCCCTGGCCGGGCACCGTGACCCTGACGGCCAGCGAACGGCCCAGCGCCGAGGTCGGCACGGTGAAGGTCCGGCCCCGGCCCAGGACCTGCGTGGGATCGCCCATGAACCACTCGTAGGCGACGTCGCTGCGGCTGGTCTGCCAGCCCTCGAAGGAGACCGTCCGCCCGACGGTGGCGGTGCCACCGGTCCGGGGCGCGAACCGCTCGAGGTTCAGCATCCCGGTGCCGCAGCGCGACGTCGTGCAGTTCAGGTCGAACAGCCGGTAGTTCTTCCGCCCGTCGCTGACCACGACCGACGCGTACCGCTTGTCGCGGGCCGGGAAGGGGCTGACGGACCGCTCGAGCGTCTCCTCGACCTTGGCGGGCGACGTCGCGCCCTGGGAGTACAGCAGCGCCGCAGCCGCGGCGACGTGGGGAGCCGCCATGCTGGTGCCCTCGTACTGACGGGCGACGTAGCCGGTGTTCGGGCGGGTCGTGGCGGTGATCAGGCTGGACCAGATGCCGCCGTGGCCTCGTCCGTCGCTCTCGTCGCTCTGCGCGTCCATGATCGTGTCGCCACCAGGTGCCGAGAGGTCGACGGTGGAGCCGGCCTGGGAGTAGTACGACCGGTGCCCGGTGCGGCTGGTCGCGCCGACCGAGACCACGCCGGGGCACGCCGCCGGGACCGAGAGGTTGGCGCTGACGTTCTTGGTGAAGCTGTCGTTGCCCGCCGCCGCGACCACGGTGGCGCCCCGCGACCGCGCGAACGCCAGCGGCTTCGCATAGGCCTTGCAGGCCTGCCGCCGCTGCGCGTCCGTGCGCATCGTGCTGCCGAGCGACATGTTCAGCACCTTCGCCGGCGTCGGGTTCACGGGCGTGCCCGCGAACTCCTTGTCCTCCACCGTGCCGAGGTCGGCCCCGGCCGCCCAGTAGATGCCGTGCATGATGCCCCAGGTGTCGCCCCCGCAGTGGCCGAGGACGCGCACGGGCTGCACCCGGACGCCAGGCGCGACGCCGGCGGTGCCGCGTCCGTTGTCCGCCCTGGCCGCGACGATCCCGGCCACGTGGGTGCCGTGCCACGAGCTGGCGTAGCTCGTGCCCTTCGGCGCGCCGCACTTCCTCGCCCAGGACGCGTCCATCCAGTCACCCGGGTCGGACGGGTCGGGGTCGAGCGCGTCGCCGTCGTCGGCGTTGGTGAAGGTCCCGCGCGTGTGGCACGTCTGCGCTCCCGTCGGGCAGACGTACTCGTCGGTCACCAGGTCGTAGCCGGGGACCAGCTGCCCCGCGAGGTCGGCATGGTTCGCCACGATGCCGGTGTCGAGCACGGCGACGACGGTGTCGCTGCTGCCGCGCGTGGTCTGCCAGAACGACGGAGCGCGCACGCTGTAGCCACCCCTGGACCGGGAGCGGTCCCAGAGGTTGTGCTGGTCGACGAAGTACGGGTCGTCGGTCGAGACGGGCGGTGTGGAGAAGGCCTGCACCCGGTAGTTCGGTGTCGCGAACGCGACGTCGCCGCGCTGCTCGATCGCGTCGGCGACCGCGCTGGCCGTGTCACCCTCGAGCGCTCCGTCGAGCTCCACGAGCGACAGGCCTGCGGCGCCGTCGACCGTGTCGCGCACCTCGACGTCGGACGGGAGCGCGTCGGCGACCGCAGCCTCGACCTTCTCCTGCGACGCCGTGCTCTGCACGATGATGCCCACGGCCTCGGGCTCGGCCGACGGCGCCTGCGCCTCGGCCAGCGCGGCTGCGGCCACCGGCGCCGGGCTGGTCGGCGTGGTCGAGGCGGCCACCGCCGTGGCGGGGAGCAGTGCTGCGAGCACCGCTCCGGTGGCGAGCATGACGACTCCGGACCTGACCACGACGACTCCTCGGTGCAGACGACGAGCGCCCCCGAGTGACACGCCCGGCCCGACCCTATCGGCAGCCGAGCGCTCACCCGACCAGTATCGGGAATCTCGTCCCGTTCCCCGTACGTACGCACGAGGGCCCCCACCGCAGGTGCGGTGGGGGCCCTCGTGACGGGACCTGGGGTCAGGCCTTCGTGGTGTCCTCGTCGGTCGCACCCTCGACGGCCTCGGCAGCTGCCTCGACCTCGGTCTCGGTAGCCGGCTCGGTCTCGGCCTCCGTGGCGGGCGCACCCGCGACGACGTCGGTTTCGACCTCGGCGGAGTCGTCGGCCGCGTTCACCGCGGGCGTCTCCTCGGCCGTCGGCTCCTCGACCGGAGCAGCGCTGCTCGTCGCCGGAGCGGTCGCCTGCGCCGTGAAGGACTTCTCCTCGACGATCTCGATGACGGCCATGGGGGCGTTGTCACCCTTGCGCGGACCGATCTTCGTGATGCGCGTGTATCCGCCGGGACGGCTCGCCATGGCGGGACCGATCTCGGTGAACAGCGTGTGCAGGACGCTCTTGTCACGCACGACCTTGACGACCTGGCGGCGGTTCGCCACCGTGTCGGTCTTGGCCTTCGTGATGAGCTGCTCGGCGTAGGGCCGCAGACGGCGGGCCTTGGCCTCGGTGGTGGTGATGCGGCCGTGCTCGAACAGCGCCGTCGCGAGGTTCGCCAGGATCAGGCGCTGGTGCGACGGGCTGCCGCCGAGGCGGGCTCCCTTGGTGGGCGTGGGCATGTGTCTGTCTCCAGGTCAGTAATACGGTCGATGAGCGAGCAGCTCAGTACTGCTCGTCCTCGGCGAAGCTGGCGTCGTCGTCGTAGGAGTCGAGGACGGCCGACGGGTCGAAACCGGCCGGGCTGTCCTTGAGGGCCAGGCCCATCTCGGCCAGCTTGGCCTTGACCTCGTCGATCGACTTCGAGCCGAAGTTGCGGATGTCGAGCAGGTCCTGCTCCGAGCGCGTGATGAGCTCACCCACGGAGTGGATGCCCTCGCGCTTGAGGCAGTTGTACGAGCGGACCGTGAAGTTGAGCTCCTCGATCGGCAGGGCGAGGTCGGCGGCGAGCTGCTCGTCGACCGGCGACGGGCCGATGTCGATGCCCTCGGCCTCGACGTTGAGCTCACGGGCCAGGCCGAAGAGCTCGACGAGGGTCGAACCGGCCGACGCGATCGCGTCGCGCGGCAGGATCGAGGACTTCGTCTCGACGTCGATGATCAGCTTGTCGAAGTCGGTGCGCTGCTCGACTCGGGTGGCCTCGACCTTGTACGTGACCTTGAGGACCGGGCTGTAGATCGAGTCGACCGGCATGCGCCCGATCTCCTCGTCGCCGGTCTTGTTCTGCACCGCCGAGACGTAGCCGCGGCCGCGCTCGACGACGAGCTCGATCTCCAGGCTGCCCTTCTCGTTCAGCGTGGCGATGTGCAGGTCCTTGTTGTAGACCTCGACGCCCGCGGGGGCCTCGATGTCGCCGGCCGTGGCGACGCCGGGGCCCTGCGCGCGCAGGTACATGACGAACGGCTCGTCGTGCTCGGAGGAGACGACGAGGTTCTTCAGGTTGAGGATGATCTCGGTGACGTCCTCGGTCACGCCGGGGACGGTCGAGAACTCGTGCTGGATGCCGTCGATCTTGATCGACGTGACCGACGCGCCCGGGATGGAGCTGAGGAGCGTGCGGCGCAGCGAGTTGCCGAGGGTGTACCCGAAGCCGGGCTCGAGGGGCTCGATGACGAACCGCGAACGGTTGTCGGCGACGACCTCTTCGGTCAGGACGGGGCGCTGTGCGATGAGCATGGAACTTCCTTTCCGGCTCTCCCGCTATTTGAAGAGCCGGCTCGGTGGAACAGGTCGATCAGATCTTGGAGTAGTACTCCACGATCAGCTGCTCCTGGATGGGGACGGTGATCTGCTCGCGGACCGGGCGCTGGTGCACCAGGATGCGGCCGCGGTCGGCGTCGACGTCGATCCAGCCGGGAACGGTGTCCCGGTCGTGGGTCTCGCGCGCGACGATGAACGGCGTCGTCTCCAGGCTCTTCTGCTTGACATCGATGATGTCGTGCTTGCTGATCTGGAAGGACGGGATGTTCGTCTTCACGCCGTTGACGACGAAGTGACCGTGCGTCACGAGCTGACGCGCGTGGCGGCGCGTGCGGGCGAGGCCGGCACGGTAGACCACGTTGTCGAGACGGCTCTCGAGCAGGATGAGCAGGTTGTCACCCGTCTTGCCCGGCTTGCGGTGAGCGGTCTCGTAGTACTTGCGGAACTGCTTCTCGAGGACGCCGTAGGTGTAGCGCGCCTTCTGCTTCTCCTGCAGCTG
>NZ_LUNF01000063.1:0-23788 GCF_001626145.1 Aeromicrobium sp. REDSEA-S32_B7 | reverse complement strand
GCCTTGCGCTGGGGGTCGTAGGCCCGCAGGAAGTTCTGCAGGACGAGCGGCACGAGCCGCACCGTCTCCTCCAGCGCCTGGCGCTGGTTGACGAGCACCCGGGTCGGGCCCTGCAGGTTCTCGACGCTGGTGCGCAGCGCTCCGCGGTTGTCGCGGATGAAGTCGTCGACGATCGCGAGCGCCTGGCCGAGGTTGTCGATCGCGGCGGCGAGGTCGCCGCTGCTGTCGGCGAGGTAGTCGTTGACCTCGGCGAACTGGCGGTTGACGTTGGCGACCGACGTGTCGTTCTCCACCAGCATGTCGTTGAACTCCTTGACGTTGCCGATCGTCGCGAAGAGGTCGTCGCCGGAGTCGGCCAGCGTTCCCGACGCGTCGCCGAAGTCGCTGATCAGCTGGTTGATCTTGGTGCCCTGGCCGCGCAGGTTGCGGTCGGCGACGTCGAGGAAGCGCGACAGCGCGCCGTCGCGGTTCGCGCCGTCCGGGCCGAGCTTCTCGCTGACGTCGGTGAGGCTGGCGTAGAGGTCGTCGATCTCGACCGGCACGGCGGTGCGGTCGATCGGCAGCACGGCGCCGTCAGGCAGCTCGGGGCCCGACACCCACGGCTTCGTCAGCTGCACGAACCGGTCGGACACCAGCGTGGGCGCGACGATGACCGCGGCGGTGTCGTCGGCGGCCGCCTCACCGTGGTCGAGACGCATCGTCACGGTGACGCCCGCGGGACCGGGGTCGACACCCGTGACCTTGCCGACCGGGACGCCCAGCATCTGCACGTCGGAGCCGACGTACAGCCCGACGCTGGACTCGAAGACTGCCTTGACGGTGGTGCGGTCGCGGTCGGCGGTGGCCCGCCAGCCGACGGTGGCCACGACGGCGAGCGCCACGACGACGGCGAGCACGAGGCTGCGGCGTCTCACTGGCCGCCTCCCTTCTTCGGCTTGCAGTCCCGGACGACGTCGTTGCGCAGCTCGGGGCTGCCGGAGGAGTCGAACAGGCCGCAGATGTAGGAGTCGATCCACGGACCGTTGCCGGTGGCCGACGCGAGCGTGCGGTAGTACGGGGCCAGACGTCGCAGCGACGCCTCGAGCTGCCCCTGGTTGGCCTGCAGGATCCGCGCGACCTGGTCGAGCTTGGCCAGGGCGGGACGCAGCTGGGCCTCGTTGTCGCGGACCAGACCGACGAGCTGGGTGCCGAGGCGCTTGGTGCCGTCGAGCAGGGCCTGGACGGTCTGGCGGCGGGCGGCGAGCTCGTCGAGGAGCGCGCTGCCGTCCTGCAGCAGCTTCGCGAACTCGGCGTTGCGGTCCTTGAGGGTGCCGCTGACCTCTCGGGTCGACTTCAACAGCCGGGCGAGCTCGTCGTCGCGCTTGGCGATGACGCGCGAGAGGTCGGTGAGGCCCGAGACCGATTCGCGGACGGCCTTCGGCGTGTCCTGGAACGCGTCGGACAGGACGTCGAGGCTGGTCTCGAGCTGATCGGTGTCGATGGCGCCGATCGTGTCGGACAGGTCGGAGAAGGCGGCGTTGACGTCGTAGGGGGTGCTCGTGCGCTGCAGCGGGATGGGACCGTCGAGCTCCCCCGCGCCGAGCGGGTCGACCGCCAGGAACTTCTGGCCCAGCGTCGTCTTGACCTTGATCGCGGCGCGCGACTGCGGGCCGATCCGCACCCCCTTGGCGCGGAAGGTGACGAGCACCGACGCGCCGTCGAGGTCGAGGTCGGTGACCTCGCCGACCTTGACGCCGGCCACGCGCACCTCGTTGCCGGGCTTGAGGCCGCCCGCCTCCGCGAAGCGCGCCTGGTGGGTGGCGCCACCGCCGACGACGGGGAGCGCCTGCGCGTTGAACGCCAGGAGGAACACGACGGCCATCACGGTGAGCCCGACGACCGCGATCCACACGCGGTTGCGCTCCCCGAACGCGGTCGGGAAGGAGCGGGCCTTGCGGGACGGGCTCATGCGGTGCACCTCTTCGCGACCGGCTTGGCGCCGAGATCGCCGAAGTAGCCCTCGGGCCGCGGGATGACGCCGGTGATCTCGCACTCGTAGAAGTTGATCCAGGACCCGTACGACGCGGTGCGGCCGATCCGGTCGAGCTTGACGGGCAGCCGCGCGAAGAACGTGTTCAGCGTGTCCTCCGCGTCGGCCAGCTGCGCCGACAGGTCACCGAGGGACCCGATCGACGCCTTGAGAGGCTGGCGGCCCTCCTCCAGCAGGTTCGAGACGCTGGTCGTGAGCCGGCCCATGCCGTCGAGGGTGTCGCCGATCGTCTTGCGGTCCTCGGCCAGCCCCGAGACGAGCTGCTGGAGGGTGACGATCGTGCGGTCGAGCTCGTCGGTGCGGCCGTTCACGGTGTCGAGCACCTGGGTGAGGTTGTCGATCAGCTCGCCGATGACCCGGTCCTTCTGCGCGAGCGTCGACGTGAGGCTCGCGGTGCTCGACAGCAGACCCTCGACGGTGGCGCCCTCCCCCTGGAAGACGGCGATGATCTGACCACTCAGCGCGTTGACGTCCTTCGGGTCGAGGAACTGCATGAGCGGCTGGAACCCGTTGAACAGCATGGTCAGATCGAGCGCGGGGCGGGTCTCGCGCAGCCCGAAGGTGTGACCGGCGGGCAGCGAGCCGTCCGTGCTGGTCTCCGGCGGCTCGAGGGAGATGTAGCGCTGGCCGACGAGGTTGCGGAACCGCAGCTGCGCGATCGTGCCGCGTGGCAGCCGCACCGCGTCCTGCACGGTGAACTCGACGCCGGCGACCCGGTTGTCGTGCACGCGCACGTCGGTGACGGTGCCGACCTTGACGCCGGCCATACGGATGTCGTCGCCGCGGTTCAGGCTGGTGGCGTCGGAGAACAGCGCCGTGTAGCGGCTCGTGGAGCCGGGCGTGGAGTTGCGGATGGTGCCCGCGAGCATGACGGTGGCGAGCACCGTGACGACGGTGAACACCACGCTCTTGACGATCGTCGCCCTCATCGCAGCTCCACCTCCGTGCCGCGCAGCGTCGGGCCGACGAGCAGGCTGGCCCAGCGCGGGTAGTCGTCGGGGCTCATGCCCTGGCTCGGGCCCATGAGCTCGGCGATGAGCTGGTTCTCGGCCGGGGAGTTCGCGTCGTCCAGGCCTGGCGACGCGACTGCGGACGCACGGGTGTCGTAGGCCGGCGGCGCGATCGCGGCGGGCTGGGCCGACGAGGCCGCCGCACGGGATCCGGCGCCGGTGGGCACGTAGGGGCACGACGGCGTGCCGCCACCGCCGAACCGGGGCGTGTCGCGACCCGGCTGGTAGCCGCTGCGCGGCGGGCTGACGTTGAGCACGACCTTCAGGCCGGGCTTGCTCGTGCCCTTGCCGAGCGCCTTGTCCATCCGGGGGATGAACTGGCGCGCCGAGCGCAGCAGGCACGGGAAGGTGCGGGCGTAGGGCGCGGCGGCCTCGAGCGCCTTGCGGCTCTCTCCGGAGAGGATCTCGATGGTGTTGGCGTTGGACGCCACCCAGCCGCGGCTCTCGTCGGCCGACGCGATGACCCGCTGGTACACCTCGGTGAGCGCCGAGCCCTTGTCGACGAGGGTGCTGGACGTGGTGGTGAGGTCGTCGAGCGCGGTCAAGAGGTCGGGCGCGGCGTCGGCGTAGGTGTCGGCGACGGTGGCGAGCCGGCCGAGGTCCTCGGTGAGCAGGGGGACGCTCGGCTGCAGCCGTTGGACGTACTCGCCCCACGCCTGCAGGGTGTCGCCGAGCTCGCCGCCGCGGCCGCGCAGCATCGTGGCCAGCTCGTTGAGCGTGGCCTGCAGCTTCTCCGGCTGGATGGACTTCAGCAGCGGCAGGAGCTCGTCGAGCACCTTCTGCAGCTCGATCGCGTCGGACGAGGCGTCCTGGTGGATCGTGGCACCGGCCTCGAGGTGGTCGCCGGCCGACGCCGACGTCGACTGCAGGTCGACGTACCGCTCGCCGAAGAGCGTCTTGGGCAGCAACCGGGCCGTGGTGTCGGGCGACAGCCGCTTCAGCACGTCGGGCTTGAGGGCGAGCGTGAGCACGGCACCGTCGGGAGCGGTGCTGATCTTGGCGACCTCGCCGACCGGCACGCCGTGCAGCTTCACGTCCGACCCCTTCTGCAGGGCGTTGCCGACCGAGTCGGTCCGCAGCTCGACGTCGGAGCGCGGCACGAACGCGCGGTTGTAGGCGAGCACCGCACCGCCGACCAGCGCGACGACGACCAGCCCGTAGGTGAGCCCGAGCAGCACGTCGACCCAGCGCGGCGCCTCGCGACGGCGCGCGCTCATCCGGCGATCCTCACGGTCGTGGTGGTGCCCCAGAGCGCCATGGAGAGGACCAGGTCGAGCACGGCCACCGTGACGATGCTGCGACGGACCGCCGTGCCCACGGCGATGCCGACGCCGGCGGGGCCACCGTGTGCGGTGAACCCGAGCCGGCAGTGGATGAGGATGATCAGCACCGCGAACACGAGCACCTTCGCGAACGACAGCAGGATGTCGATCGGCGGCAGGAACAGCGAGAAGTAGTGGTCGTAGGTGCCGGCCGACTGCCCGTGCAGGTACACCGTGACCATGCGCGCACCGAAGTAGGAGGTGAGCAGGCCGATGACGTACAGCGGGATGATCGCGATGAATCCGGCGACCACGCGGGTGGTGACGAGGTAGGGCACGCTGGGCACCGCCATGACGGTGAGCGCGTCGACCTCCTCGTTGATGCGCATGGCGCCGAGCTGGGCGGTGAACCCCGAGCCGACCGTGGCCGACAGCGCGAGCGCCGCGACGAGCGGGGCGATCTCGCGGGTGTTGAAGTAGGCCGAGATGAAGCCGTTGAGCGCCGACGTGCCGATCTGGTCGAGTGCGGCGTAGCCCTGCATGCCGACGACGCTGCCCACGAACAGCGTCATGCCCAGCATCACGCCGATGGTGCCGCCGATGACGGCGAGGGCGCCGGAGCCGAAGCTGACCTCCGAGAGCAGACGCAGCACGTCGCGCGGGTAGCGCTTGACCGTGGCCGGGATCCAGGCGAGCACGCGACCGTAGAAGCGCAGCTCGGCACCGGCCGACGCGATCGCGTCGAGCGGACGGTCCCACCAGCGCGGCGGCCGGTCGTCGACTCCGAGCTCGGCGAGCGTCGGCTCGGGACGCGGCGCGCGGGCACCGGGACCCTGGGCGGGCGTGAGCGTCATGTCAGGCTCCCTTGCCCGGGACGAGCTGCAGGTACAGCGTCGTGACGACGAAGTTCACGAAGAACAGCAGCAGGAACGTGATGACGACTGACTGGTTCACCGCGTCGCCGACGCCCTTCGGCCCCGGCGCGGTGTTGAGGCCGCGGTGGCAGGCGACGATGCCGGCGATGAAGCCGAAGATCACGGCCTTGAGCTCACCGACCCACAGGTCGGAGATCTGCGCGAGGGCGGTGAAGCTGGCCAGGTAGGCACCGGGCGTGCCGCCCTGGACCATGACGTTGAAGACGTAGCCGCCGACCACGCCGACGACGGACACCAGACCGTTCAGCAGGACGGCGGCGCCGATGCACGCGAGCACCCGCGGCACGACGAGCCGCTGGACGGGGTCGACGCCGATGACCCGCATGGCGTCGATCTCGTCGCGGATGCGCCGCGAGCCGAGGTCGGCGCAGATCGCCGCGCCGCCGGCACCGGCGATCACCAGGCTGGTGACGATGGGTGCCGCCTGCTGGACGACGGCGAGCACGCTGGCCGCGCCGGTGAAGGACTGCGCGCCGACCTGGACGGTCAGGGTGCCGAGCTGGAGCGCGATGACGGCACCGAACGGGATGGCCACGAGGATCGCGGGGATCCAGGAGACGCTCACGACGAACCAGAACTGCTCGAGGGTCTCGCGCGCCGCGAACGGCCGGCGGAAGGTCGCGCGGGTGGCGTCGAGCGCGAGGGCGAAGACGTCTCCGGTCGCGGTCAGGGAGCGGGTGACCGCCCCCGACGTCGGATTCGCCTCCGCTCGGTGGGTGTCGTCGTCGTCGGCCACGTAGAGGGGCGCGTTGCCGGCGCTGACCCGCTCGCGGTGCCGGACCGAGCTGGGTCGTGCCACGCCGGAGCGCGGCTCGAGCTGACGCGGCAGCACCTCGATGGCCCGGGCGCCGCCGCCGCGGATCGGCCCGCCCGGCCCGTAGTCGACAGGCTCGTCGAAGAGGTCGATCGTGCGGTGGTCGTTCTCCTCGCTCATGCCGATCGGACCCTCGGGGTCGCCGCTCATGAACTGGCTGACGACGGGGTGGTCGGTGAGGAGGAACTCCTCGCGCGGCCCGAACATCACGAGCTCGCGACGGTAGAGCATGCCCAGGTTGTCGGGCAGCGTGCGGGCGAGCTCGATGTTGTGGGTGACGACGAGCATGGTCGCGTCCGTCGCGGTGTTCACGTCGACGAGCAGCTGCGCGAGGTTGGAGGTGCGGACCGGGTCGAGGCCGGAGTCGGGCTCGTCGATGAGGATGATCTCGGGGTCGGTGACGAGCGCGCGGGCGAGACCGGCGCGCTTCTTCATGCCGCCGGAGATCTCGCCGGGCACCTTGTGCTCCGTGCCGAGCAGGCCGACCATGTCGAGCCGGTCGAGCACGACCTGGCGGATCTCGTCCTCGCTCATCCGGGTGTGCTCGCGCAGCGGGAAGGCGACGTTGTCGTAGACGTTCATCGAGCCGAACAGGGCGCCGTCCTGGAAGAGCACGCCGAACTTCTTGCGCAGCTCGAGGCGGTGGGCCTCCTTCACCGAGACCATGTCGACCCCGTCGATGAGCACCTCGCCCCGCTCTGGGTCGACGATCCCCATGAGGGACTTGAGGAAGACCGACTTGCCCGTGCCCGACGGGCCCAGCAGCGCGGTGATCTCCCCCGGCGGCAGCGTGAGCGTGACGTCGTGCCAGATGTTCTGGCGGCCGAAGGTCTTGGTCAGCCCCCGTACCTCGACGCTTCCGCCCATGGTGTCCTCGTCCCTCCGTCGACCGTCCGCGGGACGCGTGCACGATGCGTCCAACCGTGGCGACCGTAGGTGTGTCGTGCGCCACCCCGCCAGGGCCGCACCCCACCCGGAGCAAACTTCACCTTTTCGTAACCTTTGCTTGTCAGGTGCATGACAACTTTCGATCGCCGCCGCCTCCGCGGTCGTCGACCGCGCGGGTTCGGCTACCCATGAGTCGCAGGACGGGCACGTCGCGGTGCCGACGATCTCGCGTCGCACCCCGCGCCAGGCGAGGTCTCCGTGGTCCGCGCGCGTCGCTGCCACGACCTAGGGGACTGGGTTGTGCTACTGATCCGTCTGTCGACCGATGAGTCGCACTAGGACACGCTGCCTGCGTGAGCGAGCCACTGCAGCACGTCGTCGGGCAGCGCCTGCGCGCGCACCGCCAGCGGCTGGGCCTCAGCCAGGAGAAGCTGGCCGACCAGCTCGGCTACCACCGCACGTACCTCGGATCGGTCGAGCGCGGCGAGCGCAACCTGACGCTCGTCAGCCTCGAGCAGCTGGCCGAGCGGCTCGGCGTCGACCCGCTCGACCTGCTCCGACCCTGACACCTCCCGTCGGCCTCTCAGGAAGTTGTAACCCGCGTCACAACTTCCTGATCGATTCGTCCCCTCCCCCTCCTCGACCCTGGACTCGTCCCGGCACGGTCCGTTGACTGACGCTCGAGGGAACGTCCGAGCGCCCCCGCACTGCGCCCGGACACGAGCGAGGGGGAGACACATGACCGCATTGACCCACCACGGCTCCGACAGGGAAGCCACCCGTACGTCCACCCGCACCAGCCTGCGCGAGGCGCTCGGGCTGCCGCTGCTGCCCGCCGACGTCGTCGCCGCCTACCGGCCGCGCTCGGTGGAGCTGACCCGGCGCATCGTCGAGCGCATCCGCGCCGAGGTGGCCGGCTTCGCCGCGCAGGGCGACCCGAAGATCCACCTCGGCATCGACGAGGCGATCCGTCGCGCCGTCGAGCTGTTCGTCGACACGATCGCGGGAGCCCCGACCCAGGGCACGGAGGTGTTCACCTTCTACCAGTGGGTCGGTAGCTACCAGTCGACGGCGGGACTGAACCTCGACGCGATGCGCGCGGCACACCAGATCGCGACGCAGGAGTCGTGGACCGACCTGCAGCTCGCGGCGAGCGAGCTGGGCCAGTCGGCCGAGGTCGTCAGCGCCCTCGGCGCGGGCCTGCTCGCCTACCAGAAGCGGCTCTTCGAGCACGCCGTGCGCGGGTTCGCCCGGGCCAGCGCCCGCGCTCGCCGCGACCACGACGAGGGCCGCGCGGCCATGCTCGTCGGGCTGCTGCGCGGCACCTGCCCGTCGGAGCTGGCGATGCTGGCGGAGCGATGTTCCTGGACGCTCCCCGACGAGGTCGTCGTCGCGGTCACCCGCGACACTGAGGAGACGACACGCCTGGCCAGCACCTTCACCGGGGCGCTCTCCGGCGTGCAGCACGGCCGACTCATCGTCGTGGCCGCGCCGGACGTCACGCACGCGCTCGCCCGCGACGTCGCGGACCGCACCGGCGAGGCGGTGTCGCTCGCGTGGAGCGTGCCCCCGGCCCAGACCCACCTGGCGTGCCGTTGGGCGTCGCGCGGTCTCTCGCTGCTGCAGGAGGGCGTGATCTCGGCGGCCGCCGACGGCCTGGTGGAGGTGGAGCAGCACCAGGACCTGCTGTGCACGCACGCCGACCCCGCCCTGCGGCGCCTGCTCGACGAGCGCGAGCTCGCGCCGCTGCTCGCCCAGACCCCGAAGCGGCGCATGGCGCTCGCCGAGACGTTGCTGCTGTGGCTGCAGACGCACCACAGTGCTCCGGCCCTGGCGTCCGAGCTGGGCGTGCACGACCAGACGGTGCGTCACCGCCTGCGTCGCCTGCGCGACCTCTTCGGCTCGCGCCTGGAGGACCCCACCCAGACGGCGACGCTCCTCAACGCACTGGAGTCGAGCATGCTGCGGTGGCGCCGCGCGGTCTGACCGCGCGGAAGGTGGCGCGGGCCCAGGAGGCTGTCGTCTCGGCAGATCGGAAGGCGTTCCCGAGCCCGCGCCACCTTCAGGATACCGATGCGTAGCAGCCTGAAAAGGCTTCGTCCACGAGCCGTCCCCTAGCGTCGGCCGCCTGCTCGCCTCAGCCTCGACTCGAGTCTCACGACCCGCTGATGTTGATGTCGCCGTCCGGCGAGGTGAGCTGGAGCCTCATCGAGAGGTTGATGGGCTGACCGTTCCGCACCTGCCCCAGGCAGCCGACCACACCGGACGTCGTGAGATCACCGGTGAAGCCCCTCTCCTCGATGACCAGCTGCTGCGTGGCCTCGTTGAAGGAGGCGGCGGCGCGACCGCTCACCGTGATCGAGCAGACGGCGTTCCTCCAGGTGAGACTGAGGTGGTCCAGGTGGCCCTCCACCACGTCCGCCGCTCCGGACGTCGCAGGTCCGTCGGCATGGAACTGCCACTCGCCGGCCGTCGTGGTGGCCATGGCTCCCCCAGGGAACGTGCAGCCCCGGAAGTCGAACGTGGGGAACCGCAGGATGTCCGTGACCGGGTACCCGGCCTGCGCCGCGGCCAGAGCCGAGGCCCGTACGGTCGCCGAGGTGCAGCCCCAGGTGAGTGTGGGGGACGCCCAGCCGACGGACATCGTCGTCGTGGCGGTGATGGGGTGAGCAGCTGTCGCTGAGTTCCCACCGATGGCAACGCGGTAGGCGTTACCGGTCGCGACTGCCGGGCCCACTCCGGCGGCGAGGGCGAGAGCTGCGGCAGCGGCACCGAGGGCTCGTCGCGAGATACGCGTGATCGTCATGAGTCCTCCTGGACTGAAAGGGATGGTCGGTGTCACTTCGCGGCCATCAGCGGAACATCAGGCATCAGGAGCCGGCCGCCCGACCTCACGACCCGCTGATGTTGACGGCACCGTCGGGCGAGGTGAGCTGCAGGGTCATGCTGAGGTTCATCGCCTGCCCGTTCTGCACCTGGCCAAGACATCCCTGGACCTGTGAGATCTTGAGGTTCCCCGTGAAGCCGGACTCATCGACGGTCAGCTGCTGCGAAGCCTCGTTCAGCGACGCTCGCATGGAACCGCTGACCGTGAAGTCACAGATCGCGTTCCGTGCTCTGATGGTGACGCCATCGATCCGGCCCTGGACGACGTCGCTGCTCCCCGACGTGGCCGGACCGGTGACGTGGAAGGCCGCCGGAGCGGTCAACGACGTCGCAATCGATCCTCCGGGCCATACGCAGCTGAACAGCAGTGCGCGGATCTGTAGGACGTCGGTCACGCCCGCGCCGGAGCTGACGTCCGACACAGGGCTCGCCGGGATCCTTGCCTGCGTGCAGCTCCAGGCCAGGATCGGCGAAGCCCATGAGACGACCTCGGAAGTGGCGGCCGTGACGGAGTGCGCCCCCGGCACAGAGGACCCGCCAACGGCGACGGTGACGCTGTTCCCCGCCGCAGTTGCCGGGCCGAACCCGACGGAGAGGGCGAGGGCGGCGGCAAGAGCCAGGATGGTGCGACGTGCGATGCGTGGGACGGCCATGAGGACTCTCCTTCTCGAGCAGTTCCGGAGCAGGTCGGCCCCGCGTCGGACGTGACGCGGGGCCGACCTGGACGGAACGGGACTACTCCGCGATGACGCCGTTCGTCACCGTGATGTCGACGGTGTTGCCCGAGCCGGGCACCAGGCTGTTGATCAGCGGGGTGTTGATGCCGCAGTTCTCGAACTTGCCGATCGTGTAGGTGCCGACGAGCTCGCCGCCGTTGATGAGGTCGAAGCCCTCGTCCGGGCGCGTGCCGACGGGAATGGTGACGGGCACCTTGGTCTGGCACTTCGAACCGGCGAACGTCGGGAAGCCGGCGACCTTGATGTTCGACAGCTTCACGTAGTACGTCGCGGTGGAGCTGACCTGCGCCTGCGTCTGCGTCAGGTTGATGTTGCCCGTCAGCGGCGCGGCCTCGACGAAGTCGACGTTCGCCTTGACCGGGAGGAACCCGGCGATCTTGAACTCGGTCGAGGTGCCAGGCAGGGGCAGCGAGCCGGTGAAGTCACCGGTGTCGATGTCGAGGTCGGTGCGCAGCGTGGTGGGGCCGAGCGCGACGTCGGAGTTCGTCTTCGCGATGTGCGACGTGCCCTGGGCGTCGTAGTTGATGGTGACGATCGTGGCGGCGTGTGCCGCCAGCGGGACGAGCGCGACGGCCGCGCCGGTGGCTGCCACGGCAGCGCGCTGGCGCCAGCGGGCGGTGGGGGTGGTGGTCATGTGTGCTCCTTGGGAGGTGGGCGCCCCTGGGCCGCTGCGCGGACCGCGACGCGGAGATCGAGCCGTGAGTTCTCGGAGGTGCTGGAGGGGCGTCGAGCACGTGCTCCACGCCCCGTGGGGATGCGGGTGGGGCCGAGGTTCGCTCGACCCCACCCGACGTCGCTGGCGAGTCCGTCAGGTTCAGCTGACGTTGATGGCGCCGTCGGGCGACGTCACCTGGAAGTTGCCGGTGAAGTTCGCGGACTGACCGTTCTGCACCTGGCCGAGGCAGCCGGTCACGTTCGAGACCTTCAGGTTGCCCGTGAAGCCGGTCTCGTTGACGTTGAGCTGCTGGTTGGCCTCGTTGAAGCTGCCGTTGGCGGAGCCGGTGACGGTGAAGCGGCAGACGGCGTTCGAGACGACAGCGGTGATGTTCTCCACGTGACCACTCACGACGTCGGACGAGCCGCTGGTGGCGGCGCTCGTGCCGTGCAGCTTCCAGGAGCCGCTGGTGGTGACCGTGAGGCTCCCGCCGGGGCCCGTGCAGCCGCTGAAGTTGATCTTGTTGATGGCGGCGATGTCGACCACGCCGGTGCCCGAGGACACCGTCGAGGCCGGCGACGACGGAACGGCCGCGCTGGTGCAGCTCATGCTGAGGGTGGGGACCGCGAAGCTGAGCGATCCCGTCGACGCAGCGGTGATGTTGTGGGTCCCGGCAGCGGAGCTGCCGCCGACCGCGACGGTGTAGGAGCTGCCGGTGGCGAGCGCCGGACCCGCCGCCGCGACTCCTGCGAGAGCGAGGGCGGCGGTACCGATGGCTGCGTGCTTGATCTTCATGGTGTTCCTTCCGATCTGCCGATGAGGTCATGTGACCGCGGTCACGACCCCATGGCGTCACAGCCGACCTCGACCCGGCAAGCCCTCTTCCAGTCCGAGCGAACGAACGCGCGCAAAATTGTCATGCACCTGACAACTTCCGCCCACATCGGTCGTGAAGCTCCGGACGGTCATCGCGCCGCGTCGGCAACGGCGCTTGTCACGTCCGTGACAACTTCCGGCCACTCACGCGTGCGCACCGTCCCTGACCGTTGACGCGTGCGGTTCGGATTGAGACGGTGCTCACATGCCGCGGCCTTCACGTGCCGGGGCGAGACGCCTTCGCGTTCTTGCCACCGCCATTCCCCTCGTTCTGAGCGCGCTTGCTCTCGTCGGCGCGTCGACCCCCTCGGCGGGAGCAGCGGACGGTCCGGTTCCGGGCTTGCCCTTCATCCCTTGCCCGAGCATCGGCGCGGAGTATCCGGAGGGGACGCTCAACAGCTGTGAGTCACTGCCGGATCCTGATCGCTACGCCACGAACGGCTCTTGGCTGAACTTCCCTCAAGTTGGCCGCGCCGGCTCACCGAAGACCAAGCAGTGGGCCCAGGTCCCGCTCTCGATGATGTCGACCTCCGTGATCTTCACCTACAAGAACTGGCCAGACGGGGCCGCCGGGGAGAAGACTGGTACGGAGTTCTGGTACGACACGCAGGCTTTCTTCGTGTCACCCTCCGGCTCCCCAGCCCCCTACGGATATTCCGCACCGATACATGTCCGGACTCTCGCATTCGGGTCCGTCCCGGCCGAGATCACGCTCCAAGTTCGCCAGGAGCGTCGTGCCGACGGCGTGCCCGAACCACTGAGGTTTCGACCTCACGACTACACCCTGAGCAGGGGGGGGGAACGACACGACCTCGGTCGTGGAATCAGCATCGCTCGAGGCAAGGGTGAGCATCGGAGTGACCCGCCTCAAGGTCGACGGGGTGGACGTCCAACTAGGCCCTCGTTGCAGCACCGGATCCCTCGGAGCCGTGAATCTCAGCAGCCGACGTCTCGCGGTCGACTCCGATCCCACACTCGTCAACCCGCAGCGGAACATGGAAGACGTGGTGTTCGATCCAGAGATCTACCAGTACGGCATCAACGGTGGGACCTTGCAGGGCACGATCGACATCCCGGCTTTCGTCGGCTGCACCACTGCTTCCGGCGACGACGTGTCCCCGCTCCTGACGGCCGCCGTCTCGGAGGACGGCGCTCCGTTGTCGATCCGCATCGGAGCGACCAACTGCCAGATCTACGACGAGAAGTTCGACGCCCGGCCGATCCCTACGGGCGTGACCCGCCCCGACGATCCCCGAGCTGGGTGCTTCGACTCCACCCACCCGAACCCGAAGATCGTGACCGTACCGAAGCCTTTCCCCATCCCGGACGAGGCTCCGCGCACCGCCCGTCGCTGAGGGGGCCGGGGCCGTCCCGGGGTCTCACCGGGAGACGAGAACGCCGAACGCGGAACCTTGCGAAGCCGAAGTGCGCCAGTGGACGGGGCCGCTGGGGAACGGGTGCGCGAGAGATCTTGAGCACCGCTGGCCCGGGGCGACCTTCAGTCTGCGCGCTGCGCCGGCACTCTCACCTGACCGTGACCACCCCGTCCGGCGAGGCGAGGTCGAAGGTGACCTTCCAGTCGACCGCCCCACCGTCGCGGATCTGCCCCAGGCATCCGACGACACCGCTCTGACGCAGGCGCCCAGAGCGTCCTGTCTCGACGACCTCGAGACGCTGTGTCGCCTCGTGGAACCGCACACGAGCCTCGCCGACGACCGAGAACCTGCAGGCCGCGTTCGCCTGGTCGATCCGCACGTGCCGCAGCACGCCGTCGACGACGTCGGCACCACCTCCGGTCGCGGGCCCCGTGAGGTCGAGCTGCCACGTGCCGACGTGGACATGGCTGATGACGCTCAGCGGGCCGCTGCACCCGGTGCTCGACCCGCCTGGCACGACGGCGAACGCACTGGAGCTCGCGCCCGACCGGACCGTCAGGTCGAGCCGGGTGCTGGAGCACCCGGTGCTCAGGGAGGAACCACTCTGCGTCTCGTACACCCACTGTGGCGACGCGATGCTCGACGCGGTGACAGGGTGGTCGGACCCTGAGTCGCTTCCTCCCACGGCTACCTCATGGCTCCCGGCCGAGGCAGGAGCGGCGACGCACACCGACGCCACCGGCACGGCCACTCACAGCAACCCTCTCGTGTGAAGGTGACAAGTCCTCACGAAGGCAGGGGGCGGCGGACCGTCCGGCCCACCAACCCCACCCCAGCGTCCTACGTCAGCCCACCCGGTGCCGCGGGCGGCGACGGGAGCGGTAGCCGATCGCCCCCGCGCCGACCAGCAGCAGGGCAGCGCCGAGACCGACGAGCTGCGCGTCGACCGAGGTGCCCGTGTCCGGGAGGCTCGCCGCGCCACCAGCGCCCACTCCACCTGCGCCCGAGCCACCGGCGGAGTCGACCACCGTGATCGCCTGCCACGCGAGCAGCGCGCCCGACGCGGCGTCGTACACCGCGATCCGGTGTCGTCCGAGGTCGACGCCCTGCGGGATCCGCACCCGCACCGTGCCGTCGGCCGCCACCGTGTGGGTGCCGAGGTTGGTGGGGGTCGAGAACAGCATCACGACGACCTTGTCGCCGGCGCGCTTGGGACTCAGCTGGAGCGTGAGCACGTCGCCGCGCTCCACCGTCGTCGAGCCCTTCACGATGTCCGTCGACGGCTGTCCGGCCGCCGGGGGCTTCGGGTCGGTGCCACCGCCCGGCGGAGTCGTCGGCGGCGTGGTGGGTGGGGTCGACGAATCGGCCGCAGCCACCTTCCGGCTCGAGGCGTCCGACGACTTCTGCTCGTCGATGCCGTCGACCGAGCGGCTGGCCGTGGCACGGAACGTGATCACCGCGCCCTCGAGCTCGGCGGTGAGCGGCAGCTTCAGTCCGCCCTGGTCGAGCTTCTGCCCGTCGGCCCACCAGGAGCCGTCGACCGTCAGCTCACCACCGGTGAACGTCGCGGGGGTGGCCGTCAGCGTCTTGCCGACCTTGGCCGTGCCCGACAGCCTCGTCGCGGTCTTCACGGCCACCTGCGCGAGCACCGGGCCGACCTGGCCCTCGCTCACCGACTCCGCCGTGGCGTCGTCCTCGGCGCGCTCGGCGACGCTGACGTACCGGATCGAGGCGCCGACGTGCTCGGACGTGAGCGTGAGGGTGGCGCCGGTCGCCGCGGTGCGCCTGCCGTCGACCATCCAGTAGCTGGTCACGCCGGCCTCGGGATCGCTGAACGTGGCCGGCGACCCGGTCACCGTCTGGCCGACGATCCGCTTGCCCTCGACGGTGGCGGGCTTCGTGACCGTCAGGTCGACCGGCTTGGCGCGCACGGTGCGCGGCTCCGACGTCGCCTGCGCGAGGTTGGCGCCCGGCTCGGTCGCGCCGTCGCGCGACACCGTCTGGCGGACCGTGACCGGCTTCCCGACGAGCGCGTCGGTGAGCACCAGGGTCTTCTCGGTCGCACCGTCGATCGGCTGACCGTCGGCGAACCACTGGAACGCGACCATCGCGTCGTCGTCGCTCGACGGGGCGGGCGAGGCGGTGAGCGTCTTGCCGACCACGGCGTCGCCCTCGATGAGAGTACGCCGGGAACGCCTCACCCGGACGGATCGCCTCGGCGCTGTAGTAGATCGTCGAGCCGACGTCGTCCTTGGTCAGCGTGTAGGTGTCTCCCTCACCGACCACGGTCACGAAGTCGCGGTACCACTTGTGCGAGATCGTCACGTCGGGCGAGTCGTCGTTGAACACCGCAGGCTTCGCGACCTTCAACGTCGCACCCACCTCAGGCGTCCCCTCGACCGTCGGCGGAGAGACCTCGGCCAGCTTCACCCGGACGGTCAACGGATCCGAGACCGACTCCACCTCCACGTCGTCGGCGAAGTAGCCCACCGTCACGAACCGGACCTTCTTGCCCACCATGTCCTCGGTCAGCAACAGCTCCTTCGCATCCGGCGTCCCCTGACCCCCCCCTCACCACGCTCGGGCCCTCGGCCTTCACCACGCTGATCGTCGAGGAGTCCGAGACCAGGGGGTCGCCGGCGTCCGGGAACGCCGCGCTGGTGCGGAAGGCGATCGTGCTGCCCACCTGGGCGGAGGTCACCGCGAACGTCGGCTGGTCCTGCGTGCCGGCGACCGGCTTGCCGTCCACGAGCCACTGGGTGGTCACGTCGTCGGAGGCCGGGTCGAAGGTCGCAGCCTTGCCCGTGAGCGTGTCACCGGGACGCGCGGCGCCGTTGGTGGCACCGGAGACCTGGGACGGCGCCGTGACCTTCGGGCCCTCGGGTGCCGCCGTGTCCGCGACGATGACCGCGCTGTGCCCGGACGCCGTGCCGACGGACACGAGGCTCGCCCCCGACAGTCGCGTCGGGAGCTTGCGCAGCTCGATCATGACGCCGGTGTCGGGGCTCCAGCCGTCGAACTCCCCGTCGCGCGTGAGGTACTGGCCGGCACCGGTGTCGGCGACGGCGACGTGCGCGAGCGGCTTGGCCAGCAGCGCCGGAGTGGCACCGCCGCGTCGCACGGGACGGGTCGGGGCCAGCTGGTCGTTGATCCCGAGGTCGAGGAAGGCGCCCGACGTCGTCAGCGCGGTGGCCGTCGTCAGGCTCGCCACCTGCTTGCCCTGGGTCACCGGGTTCTCCGACGCCGTGACGGGTGCGGTCGAGCTGGACGGTGCCCACTGCAGCACCTTCTGGTCCTTCGTCAGCACGCGGACGATCGGTCCGGCCGCACCGGACAGGAAGCCGCCCCGGACCTCGGTGACCTCGGGCAGGTCGGCGGGCACGCTCCACCGCACCCCGCTGCGGCCGAATGCCTCGACCGAACCGTCCTCGCAACGCACCACCGCGAAGTCGACGGTGCCGCCGACCGAGAGCTGGGTCGCTGGGCACAGGTCAGCGGGCGGCTGCGGTGCGGGCTGGTCGCCCCCGAACCGGTTCCACGTCGTCACGTCGCCGCTCGCCGTCACGACGCCGAGGACCGGCCCGCTGACGTCGACGTCACGGACCGTCGACCCGTCGAGACCGGCAGGCACCTGCAGGTTCGACGACCCGTAGAAGTGCACCTCCTGACGGTCCGTCAGCGCCACGACGTTGTCCACGTTCCCAGTGCGCGATCCGGTCGCCGCTGGTCGGCAGCGCCGCCTGGCTGGGGGCCGCCACGACCACCAGGCCGGCCACCGCCACCACACCTGCAGCGACCGCGGCGGTCGTCCGTCGAGATCCGAGCCTCATGGGTGTCCTTCCGTACCGACATCGGGGGGCACGACGTCCCTGGGTGCGGGACGGCGCGGACGCAGCACAGTGCGCTGGGTCACATGTCTGGCCAGACCGTGTCGTACGCGGCGGGTCGGCGTCGCGCGTTCGGAGCCGGCAGTCGCAAATCGGCGCGGTTCTTGTCACCCGCATGACAAGAACCGGGTGGGCAACGCTCGGCCGGTCGCCGCCGACGCGCGTCGTGAGGCACAGTCCTCGACGGGGGCGCGGTCCGGAGTGGACCGTCCGAGCGACGACAGGAGGGCACGGCCCTGCGCACCACGTCCGACCCCGGCCCGACCGCGTCGCAGCGTCGGCGCATCGTTGACGTGCGCCCGATGGCGGGGTAGAACTCGGTGCAGCCACACGAGTCATCGGAACGGGGAGCCGACGATGGGACCTGGATCGCACGGATCCGCGCCATGACGCTGTCCGCGGACCGCCCCACGTCCGACCTCGTCGCCTCCCACGCCCGGCGCCTGCGTCGCGAGGTGCCCGAGCTGGCCGCCTCGATCGTCGACGCCGTCTGCGCGCGCATCGCCTACTACGGCGAGTCGCCCCGCCACCCGATCGTGGTCGAGGCGGTCACCACCGCGCTGCACCGCTTCCTCGACGAGCTCGACGGCGCACCCCACCGCGACCGCGGTCTCGACGAGATGTTCCGCTCGGTCGGTCGCTGCGAGGCGCGCGCGAGCCGATCCCTCGACGACTTCCACCTGGCGCTCGGCACCGGCACGCGCACGGCGTGGTCACGGTTCCAGCACCTGACCGTCGACGGCACGACGCCTGCGGTCGTCTCCGACGGCCTGCTCGCGTTCGTCGACCACCTCGTCGCGCAGGTGGAGGCCGGACACACCGAGACCGTGCGTCAGCGCGAGGCCGACCCGAACCGCGCCCGCGCCGTGCTCGCCGAGCAGCTCCTCACCGGCACGGCCGAGCCGGGCAGCGACACGGTCTGGCGGATCCCGTCCTCGATCGTGCTCGCCGTGGCCGAGCTCGGGGGCGAACGCCGCGACCTCGGCGCCGCCGTGGGCTGGGCCGTCGAGCCCGCCGACGTGCCCTCGGCGTTCCGCTGGGCGCGGCGGGCGCTCGAGCTGGTGCGTCGCGGGGTCATCCCCGACGCGCAGGTGGTCGACTGTCGGGCGCACCGCACGCAGATCTGGCTGCACGCCGAGCCGACGCTCCGCCAGCAGCTCGGGCAGGAGCTGCTCAGCCCGCTGCTGGCCGAGACCCCGAACTCGCGCGAGATCCTGTCCGAGACGCTGCTCGTCTGGCTCGAGACCCGCGACAGCGCCCCGGCGATCGCCGCGCGCCTCGGGGTGCATCCGCAGACGGTCCGCTACCGCTGGAAGCGCATCAACGAGCTGTTCGGCGAGGCGATGCACGACACCGAGTTCCTCGTGCAGCTGACGATGCTGCTCAAGGCGAGCGTGCCGCTCTGGAAGGCCGGCGACCAGAGCGACTTCGAACGCTTCCGGGCGGAGGACGCCCCGTGACCGCGGCACACGCAGCCACCGGCCTCTCCTCACGCGGCCCACACCGGTGCCTCGCGCTCACCTTCGTCCTCGGGGCGCTGCTCACCGCGTCGACCGTCAGCGTGTCGATGGTGCCCGACCTGCACTTCGACGGCTGGCGCTGGGTGCTGGCCGGTGTCGCCGTCCTCGCCGCCGCGCTGGCCGTGCCGGTGCACCGCGAGGCGGCGGCCGAGCTGGCCCGCCGACGCCTCGGTCCCGGCGTGCTCGGCAGCCTCGGCCTCGTCGTCGCCCTCGCCGCCACCGTCGTCGAGACGTTCGTCGACGCCACCCCGACGATGGCCGTCGCCGTCGTCGCGTCGGCGGCCCTGCTCAGCGTCGTGCTCCGCTGGCGCGGGCAGCAGAGCCTCGTCGACCTGCCCAGCGCGGTCACCGTCGTGGTCACCGTCGGCGCCGTCGCGGCCGGCGCGGGATGGGGCGTCGCCGACAGCCCCGAGCGCGGGCTCCTGGTCGCGGCCGCGGGCCGGCGTCGCCCGCCGCGACATCGGGCTGCCGAGCCCGACCGCCGTCGCCGAGGTCGCTGCCGCCGACGTCGTCCTGCTCGACAAGGACGGCACCGTCACCACCGGGGGCCTCCGGGTCACGTCGGTCGACCCCGTCGAGCCCGACCACGACCGCAACCTGCGCTGGTTCGCCGGCGCCCTGCAGCACGAGCGCGACGACCGGGTCGCCCGGGCGATCTCCCGACTCTCCGGCCGCGGCCGGGTCACCGAGGTGCAGAGCCATGGCGACGCGGGCGTCTCAGGTCGGTCGACGCGCGCGTGCTCGGCACGCTCACCGTCGGCGACGACGTCCGCCCCGACGCCGCCGAGGGCGTGCAGGCCCTGCGCGACCTCGGCCTCGACGTCGCCCTCCGCTCCTCCGACACCGACGCCCGCACCCGCGAGGTCGGGCTCCAGGTGGGCGTCGTCGACGCTGCGGGCGACGTCGACGCGGCCGGGCAGGAGGCCGACGTCGAGACCCGCTCCCGTGAGGGCCAGCGGGTGCTGCACGTCGCGCCGTCGACGACGCTGGCCGACGACCTCGGTCTGCCCGACCTCGACGTGCTGCGGGTCGCCACCGCGCTGCGCGCGTCCCGCTCCGCCGTCAGGGCGGCGCGACGTGGGCTCGTCGTGGCGCTGACGTGCAGCGCGGTCGCGGGCGCCCTCGCCGCCGGGGGCCTGCTGGGTCCCGGTCTCGCGAGCGTCGCGGCCGGGCTCTCCGCGGGCGTCACGGCCCTGTCGTCGGGGTCTCGTACGGTCTCCTGACTTGTCACCCGCGTGACAAATTTCCGCCCGGTTCGGGTCGGTCGGACGAAGTGCGTTGACTCGACCCTGCGGCCCCTGTGACCGTGCACCCATGACGACGACGGGAGAGGTGCACCCATCCCTCCCGCACCACCCGTCGAACTCCCTCCCTGACGGGGCGGGGTTGCGTGGCCAGGTCGAGAGACTCGTGCGCGACTCCGTCCCGAACGGAGCGGTCGTCAGCGCTCGGCTCGCCGGCGCGTGCGTCGACGCGTTCCTCGCGCACGACGGCGACCCCCGGACCGCCGCACAGGCGGTGGCCGCCGAGTGCACGCACTTCGGCGAGCTGCAGACCGTGCACGGGCTGACCGACGACGACCTCACGGTCGCGCTGCGCGCCATCGGGCGGGGCCTGCGCCGCCACGTCATGCCGGTGCTGCTGCACCAGCTCGACCAGCTCGACTCCGAGGCGTTGTCGCGGTCGGTGCAGGAGTACCTGATGCGCATCCTCGGGCACATCCGCCAAGGCATGCAGACGATGCAGCGCTTCCACGCGCTCGCGCCGGAGCGGCGTCGTCACGCCCTGTCCCGCGCCGCGTTCGGCGCGGGAGACGTCCGGACCCTGCGTGGCTTCGCCCTGGCCTGCGGCCTCGACCCAGCCGTCCGCCTCACGCCGGTCGTGGCGACCGACCCCGACGCGGCCCTCGACCCGGCCCGTCGTACCCCTCGTCGAGCTACCCGAGGCCGCCCGCCTGACCCGCACGACCGCCGCCGTCGCCGTCCCGGGCGCGCCGGTCACGCAGACCCGCGACGTCCTGACGCAGGTGATGGTGCACGGCTCGCCCCTGCTCGCCGACCTGCTCACCGGCTCACGTCTCGGACCGTTCCTCGAGCTGCCTGCGGTGCGCCGCGCAGCCCTGGGGCGCACCGTCCTGGACTGGCTGGGGCACGGCACGCCCGTCAACGTGCTCGCCCGCCAGACGGGCACGCCTGCGCAGACCATCCACACGCGTCTCGCCACCGCGAAGCGCATGCTCGACGACCCGTTGACCGACCCCGACCGCCGCCTCGAGCTGCTCGTCGCCCTGCGCCTCGCCGTCCCGGGCTGGGAGGCGGAGGTCCAGAGCGCCTAGCCTCAGCGGCTGGGGCGGCGCCAGACGGTGAGCTGGGTCTGCTGCGCCAGCACCGGCAGGTTCTGCACCGTGCCGAGCGCGTGGTGCGCGGCCGCGAGCTCCGTCTGGAGCTCGGCGACCTTCTGCTGGAGGGCCAGCACCTGGTTCTCGAGCGCGATCACGCGCTTCACGCCCTCGAGGCCCAGGCCCTCGGCGGTGAGACGCGCGACGGTGCGCAGGAGCTCGACGTCGCGCAGCGAGTAGCGACGACCGCCGCCGCCGGTGCGACCGGCCTCGACGATGCCGAGCCGGTCGTAGGTGCGCAACGTCTGCGGGTGCAGCCCCGACAGCTCGGCCGCGACGCTGATGACGAACACCTTCGCGTCGGGACCCGGCGGGGTGAAGGGCATGTCGGTCATGCCGTCCCGACCTCCTCGAACAGGCCGTCACGCGGGGTGGCGGCGCCGCGCGCCTGACGCAGGGCCTCGACCGCCGCGCGCTGGGCGTCGTCGAGGTCGGTGGGTACCTGCACCTCCACGGTGACCAGCAGGTCGCCGCGGGTGCCGGCCTTCGTGGCCGCGCCCTTGCCCTTGGCGCGGAACGTCCGGCCCGACGGTGTGCCCGCCGGGACCTTCAGCCGCACCGGGGGGCCGTCGAGCGTCGGCACGCTGATCTGCGCGCCGAGGGCGGCCTCGTCGAACGCGACGGGCACCGTGATGGTCAGGTGGTCGCCCTTGCGGCCGAACATCGTGTGCGGCTCGACGTGGACGAGCAGGAACAGGTCGCCGTCGGGCGCACCGCCCTCGCCTCGTCCGCCCTTGCCCTTGAGCCGGATCTTCTGGCCGTCCTTCACCCCGGCCGGCACCCGCACCTGCAGGGTGCGGCTCGACGGGGCACGGCCCGTGCCGCGGCAGGTGGCGCACTCGTGCTCCACGACCAGGCCGCGACCGCGGCACTGCGAGCACGGCTCGGTCATCGCGAAGACACCACCGGACGCGCTCGTCTGCATGCCGCTGCCCTGGCACTTCGTGCACACCTTCGGCACCGTGCCGGGCTTCGCGCCCGTGCCGTGGCAGGTCGGGCAGGCCTCGTCGCTCGTCATCCGCAGCGGGAGGGTCGCGCCCTCGACCGCCTGCTGGAACGTGATCGTCGCCTCGGTCTCGATGTCGTCACCGCGACGTCCCTGCGGCGGGCGACGACGTCCGCCGCGACCCCCGCCGCCGAAGATGCCACCGAGCAGGTCGCTCAGGTCGAAGTCCGTGGCGTTCTGACCGCCGTAGCCGCCGCCGGGCTGGCCGAAGCCACCACCGCCGAAACCACCCTTGAACTGCCCGAACAGCGTCCGCTGCTCGTCGTACTGCTTGCGCTTCTCGGGGCTCGACAGGACGGCGTACGCCTCGGAGACCTCCTTGAAGCGCTCCTCCGCGGCCTTGTTCCCCGGGTTGGAGTCGGGGTGGTTCTCCCGCGCGAGCCTGCGGTAGGACTTCTTGATCTCGTCGGTCGACGCGTCCTTGGACACGCCCAGCGTCTTGTAGAAGTCCTTGCTCGCCCAGTCACTCGGGTTGCTCACGGCTCACCCCTTCCTCTCGTGTCGCGATGGTCTCTGGTGGTGCGGGCGGGGCGGCGACCGTGGTCGCCGCCCCACCGCCGCTCACTCGTCGTCGGAGGTCTCGGCCGACGTGGCCGGCGCGTCGCCCTCGGCGGGCTCGACGACCCCGACCTGCGCGTGCCGCAGGACCTCGTCGCCGACCTTGTAGCCGGTGCGCACGACCGGGCCGACCGACGTGACGCTCACCTCGGCGGACTCGCCCGCCGCGAACAGCGCCTCGTGCAGCCGGGGGTCGAAGGGGTCGCCCTCGGCACCGAACGCCTCCAGCTTGTGCGCCTTGAGCGCCTGCGTGAGCGCGTCGGCGACGGCCTTGAAGCCGCCCGAGAGCTCACCGTGCTGCTCCGCGCGGCCGATGTCGTCGAGCACCGTCAGCAGCGAGCGCAGCACCGCGGCCTCGCCCTGCTGGCGAGCCTGCGCGCGGTCGCGCTCGACCCGCTTGCGGTAGTTGACGTACTCGGCCTGCAGCCGCTGCAGGTCGGCGGTGCGCTCCGCGAGCTGCTGCTCGGCGGTCGGTTCGGTCGGCGCGTCGTCGGACGCAACCTCCTCGACGACCTCCTCCTCGCCCGTCGGCACCTCCACGGCCTCGTCGGCCACTCCCTCCCCGGCGGTCTCCGGGTCGGGAGTGGTGCCCTCGGGCTCGGACGTCACTTCTTCTCCTCGTCGTCGACGATCTCGGCGTCGACGACGTCGTCGTCGGAGTCGGTCGACTCACCGGCGGGAGCGTCGGTCCCAGCAGCCTGCTGCTCGGCGGCGGCCGCGGCGTACATCGCCTCGCCCATCTTCGAGCTCGACTCGCCGAGCTTGGTGACGGCTGCCTGGACGGCGTCGTTGTCGTCGCCCTCGAGCGCCGACTTCAGCGCGTCGACGTCGGCCTGGACCTGCGACTTCACGTCGTCGCCCACCTTGTCGCCGTTCTCGGCGATGAACTTCTCGGTGGTGTGGACGAGCGCCTCGGCCTGGTTGCGGGTCTCGACGGCCTCGCGACGCTTG
>NZ_LUNF01000062.1:0-15600 GCF_001626145.1 Aeromicrobium sp. REDSEA-S32_B7 | reverse complement strand
CCGCGGCGGCGTCCATGCGGCACTCGGTGTAGCGCATCGCGGCCGGCGGGTCGTCCGGCGAGCCGAAGTTGCCGTGCCCGTCGACGAGGGGCAGACGCATCGACCACGCCTGCACGAGCCGCACGAGGGCGTCGTAGATCGCGCCGTCGCCGTGCGGGTGCATCCGACCCATGACCTCACCGACGACGCGGGCGCTCTTGACGTGGCCGCGGTCGCTGCGCAGGCCCATGTCGTCCATCGTGAAGAGCGTGCGGCGCTGCACGGGCTTGAGACCGTCGCGGGCGTCGGGGATGGCCCGCGAGTAGATCACCGAGTACGCGTACTCGATGTAGCTGGCATTCATCTCGTCCGTGATGTCGGTGTCGATGATGTGCTCGTCGAACTCCTCGGGGGGGCTCGGGGTGCTGCTGCGGGCCATGCAACCTCTCTCGATCACTCAGGAGCCGGAGTCCTCCGGCTTCCACTCAGGCGTCACCCATCATCCCTGGCCCGGCTCGCGCCCGGTGCGTCGCCACGCCGCACCGGCGCCTGGGGCGAGGTGACCGTCGTCAGCGCGGTGGCGCGTCGAGCGGCTCGTCGACCAGGGTGCCGTCCGCGCCGATGCGCCAGGTCGGCCTGAACCGTGCGTACTCGGCGGGAATCGCGTCGTACTGGCTCCACACCTGCGCGAGGGTGTCGACGAAGCACCGGTAGCCGTAGCGGTCCGCGAGGTAGGGCAGGCCGAACGGAGACAGGAGCGGTGTGTACGTGTCGAAGGCTGCGGGCGTGTGCTCGGGGATCTTCGCGAGCGACGTCGAGAGCCGCTTCATCCATGGCTCGACCTCTGCTTCGGTGGCGTGGGCGGCGTACCCGCGGACCGCCGTGAGACGAAGGTCGTGCAGCATCTTCTCCCGCTTGATCGCTGCCAGGAAGAAGTCCCCCAGGTCCTGCTCCTCGCATCGAAGGACGAGCGCCTTGAGGACCTGGTTGCGTGTGAAGAGGTCCCTCGTCGCCCAGTAGAGCTCGACGAGGAACCCTCGATCGACCTCGTCGATCGAACTCCGGTGGATCTGCGCGACGGCCTCACGGTAGCCGGGAGCGCGCTCGATGCTGCCGGCCCCTCGCCGCACCATGACCCGCAGCGTTTCGATGGGTGTCACGGTCGGCCTCTCGTAGGGGACGCACTGATGGACCTCGGCCCCGGCGTGTCGTCGTGGGAACTCTACGGCGCTCGGGTGGAGCGAGGACGCAGCAGCCGACCGGTAGGTTGGAGCAGTGCACCGAGAGCCCACGACCTACGAGGACGGACGACCGCCGTCGTGGGACGCCGACGTCCTCCTGAAGGACGGTCGCGTCGCGCAGTTGCGGCCGATCACGCCCGAGGACACCGACGCGTTCGTCGCCTTCTACTCCCGGGTCTCCGACGAGTCGAAGTACTACCGGTTCTTCGCCCCGTACCCGACGCTTTCGGCGCGCGACGTCGAGCGGTTCACGCATGTCGACCTCGACCGTCGCGTCGCGTTCGTGCTCACGCTGCACGACGACATCATCGGGGTCGGGCGCTACGACGCCACCAGCGACGACGAGGCCGAGGTCGCGTTCCTGGTGGAGGACGCGCACCAGGGTCGCGGGGTCGGGCAGCTGCTGCTCGAGCACCTCGCCCAAGCCGGGCGCGAGCGCGGGCTGGAGAAGTTCGTCGCCGAGGTGCTGCCCGACAACTCCAGGATGATCCAGACCTTCCGCGACGCCGGCTACCGCGTCGCCACGGAGTACGAGGACGGCGTGCAGCAGCTCTCGTTCCGCATCGACCCCACCGACTCCGCCGTGGGCGTCATGCGCTCGCGCGAGCAGCGTGCCGAGGCCGCCTCGATCGAGCGGATCTTCGCCGCGCGCAGCATCGCCGTGGTCGGCGCGAGCCGCCGCCAGCGCTCGATCGGCCAGACCATCGTGCGCAACCTCGTGCTGGGGGACTACCAGGGCAGCGTGTACGCCGTGAACAGCCAGGCGGAGGCCGTGTCGGGCCTGCCGGCGTTCAAGAGCGTGAAGGACATCCCGCACGAGGTCGACCTCGCGATCGTGGCCGTGCCGGCGGAGTCGGTCAACGACGTCGTGCTCGACTGCGCCGCCAAGGGCGTGCACGGGCTCGTCGTGATCTCGGCCGGCTTCGCCGAGGAGGGCCCGGAGGGTCGCCAGCGTCAGCGCACCCTGCTCGACCTGTCCCGCTCCTACGGGCTGCGCCTGGTGGGTCCCAACTGCCTCGGCGTCATCAACACCGCACCCGCCGTCCAGCTGAACGCCTCGCTCTCCACCGCCATGCCGCCCCAGGGTCGCGTGGGCTTCTTCTGCCAGTCCGGTGCGCTCGGCACGGCGATCCTGGAGTCGGTGTCGCGGCGTGGTCTCGGCCTCTCGACGTTCGTCTCCGCCGGCAACCGCGCCGACGTCTCCGGCAACGACCTCCTGCAGTACTGGCAGGAGGACGACGACACCGAGGTCGTGCTCCTCTACCTCGAGTCCATCGGCAACCCGCGCAAGTTCTCGCGGATCGCCCGACGCGTCTCGGAGTCCAAGCCCGTCGTCGCCGTGAAGTCGGGTCGCTCGACGCAGGGCGTCCCGGTCGGCCACGCCGTCAAGCGCAGCACCGCGCCGCAGGCGGCCGTCGACGCCATGTTCCGCCAGGCGGGGGTCGTGCAGGTCGACACGCTCGAGGAGATGTTCGACGTCGGGCAGCTCGTCGCGCACCAGCCGCTGCCGCGCGGCAACCGGATCTGCGTCGTCGGCAACTCCGACGCCATGGGCCTGCTGGTCGCCGACGCGGCCACCGCCACCGGCCTGCAGGTCGCCGACTCCGTCCCGCTCGGTGCCGACGCCGGCGCCGACGACTTCGAGGTCGCCATCGAGACGGCCCTCGCGTCCGACGACATCGACGCGCTCATGGTCGTCTACATCCCGCCGCTCAACACCTCCGGCGAGGAGGTCGCGAACGTGCTGGCGTCGATCGGCGAGCAGTCCGACAAGCCGATCGTCTCGACCTTCCTCGGCACCGAGGGCATCCCCGAGCTGCTGCGCGTCCCCGACGTGCAGGGTGGCTCGGCCGGACGCGGCTCGGTCCCGTCGTACCCGGCCCCGGAGTCCGCGGTCCGCGCCCTGGCCCGCGTGGTCACGTACGCCGAGTGGGCCGCCCGCGACCACGGCGAGTTCCGGGCTCACACCGACATCCGCACGGGCGACGCCCGTGCGCTCGTGCGCGACGTCCTCTCGCACGCACCGCGGGGCGCGATCCTGTCGACGGAGCAGGTGCACGCGCTGCTCGCCTGCTACGGCATCGACCTCTGGACGTGGATCAACGTGCACGACCCGGAGGAGGCGATCGCCGCGGCCGAGCAGCTCGGCTGGGACGTCGTCCTCAAGGCCGGCAGCGAGCACCTGCGCGCACGCCCCGACCTCGCGCACATCTGGCGCAACATCCAGGACCGCCAGGACATGACCGAGGCGTGGGACCAGCTGACCTCCTGGCCCGGCATGCGCGCCGACACCCGGTTCTTCGTGCAGCGGTCGGCACCGGCGGGCATCCCGCTGTCGTTCACGGTCACCGAGGACGCCCTCTTCGGCCCGCTCGTGTCGTTCGGCCTGGCCGGCGCGTCGAGCGAGCTGCTCGGCGACCGCGCCTACGGCATCCCCCCGCTCACCGACGTCGACGCCGAGTCGATGATCCAGGACCTGCGGTCCGCGCCGCTGCTCTACGGGTACCGCGGGTCGGAGCCGGTCGACACCGCCGCCATCCAGGACGTCATCCTGCGGCTGGCGGCGCTGAAGGACGACCTCCCCGAGGTGGCCGAGCTCGACCTCGAGCCGGTGCTCGTCCACGAGGGCGGGCTGACGGCGCTCAGCGCGCGCGCCAAGATCGTGCCCGCCACCGACCGGCGCGAGGAGCGGTACGTGCGACGACTCAGCACCCCGAGCAGGGATACGCTGGCCTGATGCGACGCGAGCGCCCCGCCGGCCCGAGCTCGGACGTCTTCACCGAGATCGCCCGCAGCGGCTACTACCCCGACATCGTCACCGCCGGTCTCCGTGACGCCCTCGCCGGCGAGGACGTCCTCGCGCACGTCGTGCACCACGAGCCGACGTTCGAGCGCGACGAGATCCGCCGTCACATGACCGTCCTGGTGATGACGCCGTCGCGCGTGGTGCTCGTGCACACCGACGAGCACCCGCCGGACGACCTGCTCCCGAAGCCCTACACCTCCACCACGAGCGAGGCGGTGTCGATCCACCGCATCCGGTCGGTGGTCGTCACCCGCATGGTCGCGACGTCGGGCAAACTCGAGGAGGCCGTGGTCACGATCGGCTGGGGTGCCGTGTCGCACCTCGACCTCGAGCCGGCGCAGTGCAGCGACCCCGACTGCGACGCCGACCACGGCTACACCGGCAACCTGACGGGTGACGATTTCTCGCTGCGGCTCAGCTCCGCGGCCGACGGCGGCGCGGCGGTGGAGCGACTGCTGGAGTTCGCGCGGCGGCTCTCGGCCGCCACGAGCGGCACCGCATGAGCCGACCCGGACCCGCGGGCCGCCACGGACTGCACGAGGTCATGACGTCCGCCGCGGCCGTCGTCGCCGGACCCGACCTCGGCTTCCACGACACGCTCGGCCTTCCCGAGGCGCGCCGCTACGTCGTGCTCCTCGTCGACGGGATGGGGGAGCAGCTGCTGCGCGAGCACGCGCACCTCGCGCCGTTCCTGTCGTCCCTGCCCTCGGTCCCCGACGTCGTCTGCGGCGTGCCGTCGACGACCGTCACGAGCCTCACGTCGCTCGGCACCGGGCTGCGCGCGGGATCGCACGGCGTCGTCGGCTACACCTCACGGGTGCCAGAGACAGGCCGTCGGTTCAACGCCCTCGCCTGGGACCAGCCGGTCGACGCCCAGCAGTGGCAGCGTCACCCCACGGTGCTCCAGCGTCTCCACGAGGCGGGACTGAACGCCGCCAGCGTCAACGAGTCGCGCTTCGAGGGCTCCGGTCTCACGCTCTGCAGCCAGCGTGGCGCGCCGTTCCACGGGGTCGGCTCCGTGTGGGAGCGTCTCGACGTCGTCGCCGACGTCGTCGAGGACGCCGACCGCTCGCTGGTCTACGCCTACGAGTCGCGGCTCGACCACGCGGGCCACGCGCACGGCTCGACGTCGCAGGAGTGGCGCGACGTGCTGGTCACGGTCGACCGCGAGACGGCGCAGCTGCGCGACCTCCTGCCCGACGACACCGTGCTCCTCGTGACCGCCGACCACGGCATGGTCGACCTGCCGGCCGAGGGCCGGTTCGACGTCGCCGACCGTCCCGACCTGCTCGAGGGTGTCGACCTGCTCGCCGGGGAGGCACGGTTCCGGCACCTGTACACGGCGCGTCAGGAGCGCGAGGCCGTCGCCGAGCGCTGGCGGGCCGCGTGCGGCGACCGGGCGGTGGTGCGCACCCGCGACGAGCTCGACGACTGGTTCGGCCCCCTGGCTCCGGAGGTCGCCGGACGGGTCGGCGACGTCGTCGTCGCCGCGCTCGGCGACTTCGGGGTCTTCAGCACCGACGACTTCCCGCTCGAGATGCGCATGAAGGGCTTCCACGGGTCGGTCACCGAGGCCGAGCTGCGGATCCCCGTGCTGCTCGCGACGTGACCCCGCTGGGAGGATGAGCCCGTGGCCGACCTGATCTTCTACTCCGGCACGATGGACTGCGGGAAGAGCACCCTCGCCCTGCAGCTCGACCACAACCACCGGGCCCGCGGGCGGGTCGGACGCGTCTTCGCCTCGCACGACCGCGCCGGCGAGGCGACGCTCTCCAGCCGGCTCGGCCTGTCGGTGCCGGCCACCGAGGTCGAGGAGCACCTGCACTTCTGGGAGCACGTCGTCGACGAGCTGACCCGCGGCGGACGCATCGACTACCTGGTGTGCGACGAGGCGCAGTTCTACACGCCCGAGCAGGTCGACCAGCTCGCCAAGATCGCCGACGAGCTCGACATCGACGTGTTCTGCTTCGGCATCCTCACCGACTTCCGGACCCGGCTCTTCCCCGGAGCCGCCCGGCTGGTCGAGCTCGCCGACCGGGTCCTGCCGCTGCAGGTCGAGGCGCTGTGCTGGTGCGGGGAGCGCGCCACGCACAACGCCCGTACGGAGGACGGCGTGATGGTCACCGAGGGCGAGGTCATCGTCGTCGGCGACGTCGACGACCCCGAACGACCGACCCCGTCGGTCGGCTACGAGGTGCTGTGCCGGCGCCACCACCGTCGGCGCATGACCGCAGCTCCCGGCCCTGCGGCTCGTCACGACGCTGGGCAGGACGCACCGGCTCGGCAGCGGGCTCGTCGGTGAGGGAGAGCTGCTCCATGGCCCGACGGTCGCGGGCCTCCTTGAGCGAGTGCACCAGCGCGTGCGGCGCCTCGTCGGGCAGGTGCACGAGCAGTTGCTCCTCCGGCTCCGCCTCGGGGGCCGTCGGCTCCTCGACCCGCTCCTCGTCGGCACGCAGCGCGTCGGCGATGGCCATGTCGGTCGCCTCCGGTGCGGCGACGTCGCCCACGAGCAGGCGGGCGGCCTCGTCGTCGGGCAGGACGTAGCGGCTCTTGGCGTCGAAGCAGAACCGGGCCGGCTCGAGCGCGTCGGGCGCGAAGACCTGCACGGTCCAGCGACCGTCCTCGCGTCGCCACGCGTCCCACGCAGCCTCCTCGGGCACGCCGCCCTGGGCCGCGACGCTCTCGTCGACGGCCGCGCCGAGCAGCACGCCCGGTCCGGCGGCGTGGCGGCGACGGATCGTCGTGGTGCGGGCCTGCTCGGCCATGTAGGCACGTTCGGCGAGCACCGGGGTCGCGAAGCCCTCGATCTGCTCGGTGGGCACGCCGGCGGACTCGGCGACCTGGTCGGGGGACTCGCCGCGCCGGATCCGGGTCTGGATCTCGCGCGGGGTGAGGCTGCTCTCCATCGTGATCTCCATCTGGCCGTGGGCACGGCCCCGGGCACGGGGGGAGGCCTCGACGAGGGCGGCGAGCCGCCGGTCGACGGGCACGCGGAACAGCTCCGGTCGACCGGGCTCGCGCAGGACGAGGTACCGTCCGTCGTCGCTGAGCCGATCGGGGCCGAGTTCGCGCATCGAGCGTCCTCCCACTGGTTGCACTGCCATCGTAGGCGTCCGTCGAGGCCCCGCTGCGGCGACACGCTCGCCCGCCACCGGGGCGACGTCCTAGGCTCTCGGTGTGCCCGAGGTGTGGATCGTGACGCTCGACCTGGTCGGGATCGCGGTGTTTGCATGCACGGGCGCGATCGTGGCCGTCCGCAAGGAGCTCGACGTCTTCGGCGCCGCAGTGCTGGGACTCGTCACGGGCCTCGGCGGCGGCGTCCTGCGCGACGTGCTCATCGGTGCCGTGCCGCCGGCGGCCCTGCTGGACTGGCGCTACCTGCTCGTGCCGGCCGTCGCGTCGGTGGTGGTCTTCGCCTTCCACCCGACGTTCGGACGCCGGGAGTCCCAGATCACCGTGCTCGACGCGGTCGGAGCGGCGGTGTTCTGCGTGGCCGGCGGGGTCAAGGCCGCCGAGTACGGCCTCGGGGTCCTGCCCGCGGCGCTGCTGGGCATGGTCACCGCGATCGGCGGCGGGATCCTGCGCGACGTGCTCGCCGGGCGGGTGCCCGTGATCTTCCGCGAGGAGCTGTACGCGACACCGGCATTCGCCGGCGCGCTGCTCGCCGTCCTCGCGCACGGGGCCGGCCTCGGCTGGTGGGCGTACGTCGGCGCCGGGGCGCTCTGCGTCGGCTGGCGCCTCCTGGCCCTCTGGCGGGGCTGGCGCGCACCCCTGCCGCCGGGCCTGCAGCAGGGCTGAGACCTCAGGAGCGGGGCAGCACCCGGTCGAAGGCGGGGTCGTGGTTGCCGAAGCGGTGCGCCGTGATCGTGACGGCCTGCTCGCGCACGAACGGCAGCAGCTCGACCCGGCCGGACCACGTGACCTCGTCGGCGTGCACGGCGACGTCGGGGTCGCCCTCGACGGCCTCCGCGAGCGGTCGGGCGAGGGACGGGTCGAGCAGGCGCACCACGCCCGGCCGCTCGCCGGCCATCCGACGCAGCCACGCCTGCGCGTCCTCGACGACGTGGTCGTCGGCGAGGCCGTCGGGCAGCGGCACGGGGGAGGAGACCGTGACGGTCGCACCCGAGCGACGGGCGGCCAGCAGCACACGGGCGGCCAGGACGAGGTCGTCGCCCAGCCGCACGTGGACGCTGCCGGCGCGGTACCGGAACACGTTGCGCTCGACGCCCAGCCCGCTGACGTCCTTCTCGCGGCCGAACTCCCGCTGCCAGGCGACCTCGTCGGACCCGGCGGCGGCGCGCAGCTGGGCCAGCGGGTCCTGGAGCACGTGCGGGGCGACGGCGTCGAGCAGCGCGCCGACCTCGGGCGCCAGTGCCACGTCGTCGGGCACGTGGCGCAGGGGTCGACGGTGCCAGGTGCCGAGGTGGCAGAGGTAGTTGGGCCCGCCGGCCTTGCTCGTGGCACCGACCTTGGAGCGCTTCCAACCGCCGAACGGCTGACGCTGCACGATCGCGCCGGTGATGCCGCGGTTCACGTAGAGGTTGCCTGCCTCGACGGTCTCGAGCCAGCGGTTGACCTCGTCGGGGTCGAGGGAGTGGATGCCGGCGGTGAGGCCGAAGTCGGTGGCGTTCTGCCACGCGATCGCCTCGTCGAGGTCGGCGGCGTGCATGAGGCCGAGCACCGGACCGAAGTACTCGGTTCGGTGGTACGTGCTGCCCGGCTGGACGCCGACCTTGACGCCGGGCGACCAGAGCCGACCGGTCTCGTCGAGGCGACGGGGCTCGACGAGCCACTCCTCGCCCTCGCCGAGCACGGTGAGCGCGTCGAGCAGCTTGCCCGTCGGTGCCTCGACGACGGGTCCGACGGAGACGTCGGGATCGTCCGGCCAGCCCACCTTCAACGACGTGACCGCGTCGACGAGCTGGCGACGGAACCGCTCGGACGTCGCGACCGAGCCGACGAGGATGCCGAGGCTGGCGGCGGAGCACTTCTGCCCGGCGTGCCCGAAGGCGCTCTTCACGAGGTCGGCCACGGCGAGGTCGAGGTCGGCGCTGGGCGTCACGACGAGCGCGTTCTTGCCGCTCGTCTCGGCCATCAGCGGCAGGTCGGGCCGCCAGGAACGGAACAGGGCGGCGGTCTCCCAGGAGCCGGTGAGGATGACCCGGTCGACCGACCGGTGGGACACGAGCGACTGGCTGAGCTCGCCCTCCTCGAGGGTGACGTAGCGCAGCACGTCGCGCGGCACGCCTCCCTGCCAGAGCGCCTCGACCATCACGGCCGCGCAGCGGGGGCTCTGCGGCGCGGGCTTGATGACGACGGCGCTGCCGGCGGCGAGCGCGGAGACGACGGAGCCGCAGGGGATGGCGACCGGGAAGTTCCACGGCGGCGTGACGACGGTGAGGGCGACCGGCTCGAACCGTGCGCCGTCGACCACCTCGAGCCGACGCGCCGACTCGGCGTAGTAGTGGGCGAAGTCGATCGCCTCGCTCACCTCGACGTCGGCCTCGGCGATGGTCTTGCCGGTCTCCGCGGCCATGACGGCGACGAGGTCGCCGCGGCGGGTCTCGAGTGCCGCTGCCGCCTGGTGCAGGATCCAGGCGCGCACCTCGGCGCCCCGCGCAGCCCAGTCGCGACCGGCCTCGCGAGCACCGACCACGAGCGTCTCGAGCGAGGCCGGACCGTGGACCCGGTTGGTCTCGATGGTCGACAGGCCGACCTGCGTGTACGTGGAGCGCGACAGCGCCTGACGTCCCCACACCCGGTTGCCCGCTGTGGACGGGTCGGTGTCGGGGGTGTTGGAGAAGCCGTCCGTGTGCGCGTGCACGTGGTGGTCGGTCGCGTCGGTGCGGCGGTCCTGCACGCGGTGCGGCGGGGGCACGACGTCGTCGAGGGCCTTGACGGAGTCGAGGAAGCGGCTCGCCTCCCGCTCGAAGGCCTCGGGGTCGTCGGCGAGGTCGAACGCGGCCGACATGAAGTTCTCGGGGCTGGCGTTCTCCTCGAGCCGGCGGACGAGGTAGGAGATCGCGACGTCGAACTCGTCGGGGTGCACCACTGGCGTGTACAGCAGCAGGGCACCGACGTCGTCGCGGACCGCGGCGACCGGGCCGGCGTCCATGCCGAGCAGCATCTCGACGTCGACCGCGTCGCGCACGCCGCGGTCGCCGGCGAGCAGCCAGGCGTAGGCGACGTCGAACAGGTTCTGACCGGCGACGCCGATGCGGACGGCGTCGACCCGCTCGGGCGTGAGCGCCCAGCGCAGCACCCGCTTGTAGTGGGTGTCGGTCTCCTGCTTGCTGCCCCAGGTGGCCAGCGGCCAACCGTGGAGGGTCGCGTCGACACGCTCCATGGCGAGGTTGGCGCCCTTGACGACGCGGACCTTGATGGCGGCGCCGCCCGCCTCGCGCCGGGCCCGTGCCCAGCCCTGCAGACGCTGCATCGCGGAGAGCGCGTCGGGCAGGTAGGCCTGCAGCACGATCCCCGCCTCGAGCTGCGGGTGCGCCTCGAGCACGCGGGTGAACACCGCCACGGTGAGGTCGAGGTCGCGGTACTCCTCCATGTCGAGGTTGATGAACGAGCCACGCTCGGCGGCCACCTCGTACAGCGGCTCGAGCCGCTCGACGACCCGGTCGACGGTCTCGTCGAAGGCCCACATCGACAGCTGGCTGGCCACCGCGGAGACCTTGACCGACACGTAGTCGACGTCGTCGCGGCGCAGCAGCTCGAGGGTGCGGTCGCGGCGGCGCACCGCCTCCGCCTCGCCCAGCACGGCCTCGCCGAGCAGGTTGAGGTTGAGCCGGTCGTCGCGCCGACGCAGCGTGGCGATGGCGCGGCCCAGCTTCTCGGGACGTGCGTCGACCACCAGGTGGCCGACCATGCGTCGCAGCGTGGCCCGTGCCGTCCGGACCACCAGGCCTGGCATCAGCACCGACACGACGGCGCCGAGGCGCAGCAGGAACCGCTGGGTCCAGGGCAGGAACGTCGGCAGCGACCGCGCCAGGTCACGCAGGTTGCGGGCCGCGACGTCGACGTCCTCGGGTCGGACGACGCGGTCGACGAAGCCGATCGTGAAGTCGAGTCCGGCCGGGTCCTTCAGGAGCGTCGCGAGGCGTCGAGCGGCAGGGTCGCTGCGCCGCTTTCCGGTGGTGGAGACCCACCGTCGCACGAGCGCGACGGCTCGCTCGTCCAGCGGGGCGTCGTCGAGCAGGGCGTCGGGGGGCGGTGCGGCGGAGGTGCTCATCTCCCGGAACAGCCTAGTCCGCGACGGCACCGGGCACGAGGGCACGGTCGGGTCGGGGCGGCGGTCGGAACCACCAGGCGACGGCCGCCGCCGCGAGGCCTGCCACGAGGGGCACGGCGAACCCGGCGGAGGCACCGAACCGGTCCACGACGGCGCCCGCGACGGCGGCGCCGGGTGCGACCCCGACGGCCAGACCGGTGCTCGTCCAGGTGAGCGCCTCGGTCAGGCGGCTCGGCGGGACGTACTCCTCGACGACGCTCGTCGCGGCGATCATGGTCGGGGAGATCATGACGCCCGCCAGGAAGAGTCCGGCCGTGAGCCAGGGGGTCGTGGGCGCGAGGAGCAGCGGCGCGAACAGCAGACCCAGGACGAGGACGGTCCACCGCAGTCGCGCGACGGCGTCGGCCGGCGCGGGCAGCGCCCCGATGACGACACCGGCGAGCAGGCTCCCGGCAGCCCAGACCGCCAGCACGAGCCCGGCCGCCCCGCGCTCTCCCTGGGCCTCCGTGAAGGCGACGACCAGTACCTCGGTCGAGCCGAAGAGGACGCCGATGCCGACCGCGGCCACGAGCACGGGGCCGAGCACCGACCAGCCCATCGCGACGCGCGGACCGGTGCGGTGACCGCCGGCGGGCGGCTCGGTCGCGGTCTGCGCGGCGAGCGCCCAGCTGCCCAGCGTCGCGGCGGCGGCAGCGGTCGCGAGGCCCGCGACGTCGGCCACCTGGAGGGTCAGGAACGTGACGAGCACCGGCCCGACGATGAACACGGCCTCGTCGATGACCGCCTCGATGGCGAACGCCGTGGTCAGGAGCGGCCGGTCGTCGCGCAGCAGGTGGGTCCAGCGGGCCCGCACCAGCGACCCGGTCTGTGGCGTGAACACCCCGGCCACGGCAGCCGCCAAGTGCGGCAGGGGAGCGGCGGCGTCGCGCGTGACGGCCAGCACCACCGCAGCCACGCCGATCGCGTACCCCGCCCCGGCGAGCAGCAGCACCACACGCTGCCCCCACCGGTCGCTCAGCCGGCCGTGCACCGGAGCGACGACCGCAGCGGCCGCCACGTAGGCGGCAGCGACCAGGCCCGCGGCCCCGTACCCGCCGCCGTGCTCCCGCACCAGCAGCACCAGACCGAGCGACGCCATCGACAACGGCAGCCGCGACACGAGCCCCGTCAGGCTGAACAGCGCGGCACCCGATCCCGCCACGGCCGAGAACCCCCAGTCGAGCAGCAGCGCCCCGACGAGCGGACCGACGACGGCGCCGGTCTCGCCGACCACGGTGAGCCACGCGAAGAGCGTCGCCCGGGTGCCCGATGTGCTCGGGCGGGCCTGCTCCGCGGCGGCCACGAGCGTCTCGATCGCGGGGGAGAACAGCGCACCGCCGAGACCGGTGAGGACGGCGCCGGCGACGAACGTCGGCAGGTCGTCGGCGAGGGCCAGCGTGCCGAATCCGGCCACGCGTACCGCGCAGCCGGTGAGGATGAGGCGCCGCGCCCCGAGCGCGTCGACGAGCACGCCGCCGAGCAGGAAGAGGCCCTGCTGGGCGAACGTGCGAGCACCGAGCACGAGGCCGATGGCCGCGCCGGACAGCAGGTAGTCGTCGCGCAGCACGATCGCCAGGAACGGCACGACGGCGTAGAAGCCCACGTTGAAGACCAGCTGCGCCCCGAGCAGGGGTGCAGCCGTGGCTCGTCGCCTCACCCCAACGCCCCCGGACGGGACGCGTCGACGAGCGCCCGGGTCGCGGGGTGGGTGGGCGCGTCGAGCACCTGCGCGGTGCTGCCGTGCTCCACCACGCGGCCGTCGTGCAGCACGGCCGCCGTGCTGCACACCGACGCCACCGCGTGCAGGTCGTGGGTGATGAGCAGCAGGCCGAGGCCGTGGTCGACGTGCAGGTGCTGCAGCAGCGCGGCGAGGTCGCGGCGCAGCCCGACGTCGACGGAGCTGAGCGGCTCGTCGGCCACCAGCAGCGTCGCGCCGGTGCCGATCGCGCGCGCGATCGCGACCCGCTGCGCCTGCCCGCCCGACAGGCTTGAGCAGCGACGTCGCGCGAACGTCGTGTCGAGCCCGACGGCGTCGAGGGCGCGCTCGACGCAGGTGTCGTGGTCGTCGTCGATGGCCAGGCTGCGCAGCGGCTCCGTGAGGCAGGCGGCGACGTCGCGGCGCGGGTCGAGACTGCCCGCCGGATCCTGCGGCACGTACTGGAGGCAGCGTCGGAACCGTCGCAGCCCCGCGCGACGTCGGGGCAGCGCGGCACCGTCGAGCAGCACCTCGCCCGACGTCGGGCGCTGCAGGCCGAGCAGCACCCGGGCCAGCGTCGACTTGCCCGCGCCGGAGCGTCCGACGAGGCCGAGCGACGTTGCCGACGTGAGCCGCAGGTCGACGTCGGCCAGGGCGTCGGTGCCGTCGGCCAGTCGGACGCTGACCCTCTGCGCGTGCACGGTGGGGCCGGTCGCGGCTGGGGTGAGGGTGGCTGCGCTCATGCGACGAGTCCGAGGTCGTGCGCGAGGTGCCGGTCGGGTCCGTCGAGCAGCGTCGTGAGGTCGACGTCGGCGACGAGCCGGCCGTCGTCGACGAGCAGTGCCCGGGTGCAGAGCGACTGCGCGACCTCGAGGTCGTGGGTGATGAGCAGGAGCGTCGAGCGGGTGGCGCGCAGCGCGTCGACCACCTGGCGACGCGTGACGACGTCGAGCGCGCTGGTCGGCTCGTCGGCGACCAGCAGCGGACCGTCGACGGCGATCGCGAGCGCGATGCACACCCGCTGGCGCTGCCCGCCGGACAGCTCCGCGGGCAGCCGGTCGAGGACGGCGGTCGCGTCGAGGCCGACGTCGGCGAGGAGGGTGGTGAGGCGTGCGTCGAGGGCAGTGCCGCGCAGGCCGGCGGAGCGCAGCGGTCGGGCCAGCTGCCGCCGGACGGGGGTGAGCGGGTTCAGCGCGACCTGCGAGTCCTGCGCGACGAGCGACGCCCGCGGTCGGCGAGGCTGGCTGCCACCGACGCTGACGCGCCCCTGGACGCGCAGCGTCGGCGAGGTGACGTCGGCGACGGCACGCGCGATCGTCGACTTGCCGGAGCCGGAACGTCCGAGCAGCGCCACCCGCTCCCCAGCGGCCTGTCGCCAGGAGACGTCGCGCACAAGCGGGGTCGCCCCCACCCACACCGAGAGGCCCTCCACCTCCACCGCTCCCTGCGCCATCACATGGGAATGATAGTCACTTTGATGTGAGGAGGCGCCGCCGCCCCATGCCCCGGTTTCCCCCCGCAACCACCTCTCCAGTGACCGACCAGCGGAAGAGTTCGCTGGTCGAGTAGTCGGGCTCGGCGAGGAACGAGCCTGAGCCCGTCGTATCGAGACCACTCCAAGCCGTCGCTGGGGGATGGGTCGCGCTGATCTGTTGCCGGGTGGTCTCGATACGCAGGGACCTCGCAAGCTCGTCCCTGCTACTCGACCAGCGAAGGGCCCCGGTGGTCGAGTAGGCCGGCCGGCGACGAAGGAGCTCGGTCGGGCGTATCGAGACCACTCCAAGGTCTCGCTGGGAGCCGGCCCCCGCTGATCCGTTGCCGGGTGGTCTCGATACGTCAGGACTTCGCAAGCTCGTCCCTGCTACTCGACCAGCGAAGTGTCCCGCTGGTCGAGTAGGCCGGCCGGCGACGAAGGAGCTCGGTCGGACGTATCGAGACCATTCCAAGCAGACGCTGGGAGCCGGCTCGCGCTGACTGGCTACCTGACAGTCGCTGAGGCCAGGACAGAGCTGTGGACATCAGCTCGACCGACCCCGGCGACGTCGGTGCACTGACTGGATGGCCTACATGTACATCCTGCGCTGCTCCGACGGCAGCTACTACGTCGGCAGCACCCGGAACCTCGAGTCACGTCTTTACCAGCACCAGACCGGGATCGGCGCGGAGTACACCCGCTGCCGCAGACCGGTCGAGCTCGTCTACGCCTACGAGTTCGAGGACGTCGCCGACGCGTACGCCGCGGAGAAGCGGGTGCAGGGGTGGTCGAGGGCGAAGCGCGAGGCGCTGATCCGCGGCGACTACGACCTCCTCCCCACCCTCGCCCGCAAGGACTTCCGTCGACGCGACCCACGCCCCTGGCGCGAGTGAGCCTGACCGCCGGTCGAGTAGTCGACGTCGCGATAAAGGAGCTGGCGGAGACGTATCGAGACCACTCCACGCTTTCGCTGGGGTTGGCTCGCGCTGATCTGTTGCCGGGTGGTCTCGATACGTCAGGGACTTCGCAAGCTCGTCCTGACTACTCGACCAGCGGTGGGTTTCGCTGGTCGAGTAGTCGACGTCGCGACGAAGGAGCTGACGGAGACGTATCGTGACCACTCCAAGC
>NZ_LUNF01000061.1:5167-17183 GCF_001626145.1 Aeromicrobium sp. REDSEA-S32_B7 | reverse complement strand
GGCCTACGAGCAGCTGGTCGCCGAGGGCTGGCTCGACGCGAGCCACGGCTCGGGCACCTTCGTGGCCGGGACCGCCACCGCCCCACCCCCGTCCACCTCACCCCCGTCCACCTCGACGCCGCGCGGCACGACGGCACCCGCGGAGCCGACCCTGGTGCGCCTCGACACCGGCACCCCCTGGATCGACCCACGTCACCGGGCGGGGTGGCGGCGGGCGTGGCGCGACGTGGCCGCCGCCGTCCCGCCCCCCGGCTACGACGACCCCTGCGGCATCCCCGCGCTGCGCGCCGTCGTCGACGTCCCCGCCCGCGGTGTCCCGGTCGTGCCGCCGGACGTGGTCGCGACCTACGTGACCCCCGCCCACCAGCACCCGCTCGGCCACGTGATGCCGGCGGCCGACCGGGTGGCGCTGCTCGCGGCGGCGACGGCACAGGACGCCGTGGTCGTCGAGGACGACTACGACTCCGAGTTCCGCTACGACGTCGCACCCGTCCCCGCGCTCGCGTCGCTCGACCGCTCCCGCGTCGCCTACCTCGGCACCGCGTCGAAGTCGGTGTCCCCGAGCCTGCGCCTCGGCTGGCTCGTGCCGCCGCCGCACCTGCTCGACGCCGTCAGCGCCGCCCGCGCGGTCCGGCACGAGAGCGTCTCGTGGCCGGTGCAGCGGGCGTTCCTGTCGATGCTGCGCGACGGGTACGTCGACCGCGTCGTCCGCTCGGCGCGCCGGGTGTACGCCGACCGCGCGCCACGCGTCGCCGCCGTGCTCGCCGCCCACGCGGAGCCGGCCGGTCCGAGCGCGGGCATGTACTCGACCTGGCTCCTCCCGCCCGACCGCGCGCTGGCGGTGCACGACGCGGCACGGGCCGTGGGGTTCGACGTGCCGCTGCTCGCCGACTACACGCGACGCTCCACCCTCACGGGGCTCGTCGTCGGCTTCGGTGGCGTGAGCGACGTCGAGCTCGACACCGCGCTCGACGCCATCGCCCGGGGTCTGGACGACCGGGGGGACGGACGGGACCGCCGCCGACGGTGACGCGGCTGCAGGCACGACCCTGCACCCACGACACGCCTGGGGTTCACTGGTGCCATGGGTGACGACGCCTCCACGATGCCGCTGCCCGGCGGTGGGCACGCCGACCCGCCGGAGCGGCTCACCCCGTTCCAGCAGCGCGTCGCCGACGTGGTCGACGCCCTGCGACCAGGAGACCTCCTGACCTACGGCGAGGTGGCGCTCGAGGCGGGTCACCCGGGCGCGGGCCAGGCGGTCGCGAACGTGCTGCGTCGCGTCCCGGGACTGCCCTGGTGGCGCGTCCTGCCCACGAACGGCCGGCTCTACCGCCAGCACCGCGAGGCGGCCACCCCGCTCCTGGAGGCCGAGGGGCACGTCGTGGACGACGAGGGACGCGTCCGGTCGGGTTCCCGTCAGCCCTGACGACGCGCCGTCGCGAGCGCCTCGCGCCGCAGCTGCGCGGCGTCGTCGGGGCTCAGGTGGCGCACCGCCACCAGCCGGGCAGGACCCACCGACAGCACCCCGTCGTCGAGCGGCTCGCTGCGGATGCCCGCGTGGCCGCGCATCGCCTGGTGCGCCCCGGGCGCGAGCACCACGTCCATCCACGCGCACGGGTTCGCCCGGGTGAGTGATCGGAACGTGAGGCTGCGGCCCCCCTGCTCGAGCGTGAACTCGCTGTGCACCAGCGACTCGACGTCGAGCCCGCGCGTCAGCACGTTGCGGCGGGCCAGGAACGGGTCGAGCCCCGGCGCGTCGAGGCTCGCGCCGACCCGCGCGACCTCCTCGACCGCCAGGAACGTCACCGCCGCGAACCGGTGCCGGGTGCCGAAGTAGCGGTCGCCGACCACGCCCTTGTGCGCCCGGACGTCGACCGACGTCTGCCGGTCCGAGCCCATCGCCGGTCGCGGACCGTCGGAGGGCCGACCGTCGAAGCGGTGCCGTGGCGAGACGACCAGGCCGACGACGTCGAGGTCGACCGGCTCGAAGTCGACGGGGAGGGCGTCCTGCACCCTGACACGCTAGCCCCCGGGCGGTCGGGACCCCGCGATTTGGCCCGGGATCATGGGCACGGCTAGACTTCCGTGGTTGCCCGATCCGGGCACACCTCCTGCTGCGGACCGTCCGTAGCCGTTCAGACCGAAGGAGGACGCACCTTGTCGTTGCGTCACTACGAAGTCATGGTCATCCTCGACCCCGAGCTCGACGAGCGCACCGTCGCCCCGAGCCTCGACACCTACCTCAACGTCGTGAAGAACGACGGGGGCAGCGTCGAGAACGTCGACGTGTGGGGCAAGCGCCGCCTCGCGTACGAGATCAACAAGAAGAACGAGGGCATCTACGCCGTCATCGACCTGACCGCCACGCCGGACACGGTCAAGGAGCTCGACCGCCAGCTCGGGCTCAACGAGTCCGTCGTCCGCACGAAGGTCACCCGACCCGACGCGAAGTAAGGGCTCACCCGAGCTCCCTGTGGACGGTGACGCGCTCACTGTCCGCACCCCGGGGTTCACTGGTACAGCGTTCACTGGATCGAATCCCACCCCCGGCAACCACAGCCACCATCGAAAGGCTGGTCCCATGGCAGGCGAGACCGTCATCACCGTCGTCGGCAACATCACCGACGACCCCGAGCTGAAGTTCACCCCGTCCGGTGCGGCGGTCGCGAACTTCACCGTCGCCTCGACGCCGCGGTCCTTCGACCGTCAGTCGAACGAGTGGAAGGACGGCAACCCGCTGTTCATCCGTTGCTCGGTGTGGCGCCAGATGGCCGAGAACGTCGCCGAGTCGCTGCAGAAGGGCCAGCACGTCATCGTGCACGGCGCCCTCAACGTCCGGCAGTACGAGCGCCAGGACGGCGGACGCGGCACCAGCGTGGAGATGAACGTCTACGAGGTCGGAGCGTCGCTGCGCTTCGCCACCGCGAAGGTCACGAAGGCCTCGCGCGGTGGCGGCGGTGGCGGTGGCGGCGACTTCGGTGGCGGCGGCGGTGGTTTCGGCGGCGGTGGCGGCAGCTACGGCGCCGGACAGGGCGGCGGCAACGCCGGTGGCGGCAACGCCAACCCCTGGTCGCAGCCGCAGTCCGCACCGCAGGGTGGGAACGACGCCTGGGGCGGCGGCGCAGCCGCCGACGAGCCCCCGTTCTGATCCAGTCACACCCCGTTCTTTAGATACACCGTTCAAGGAGAACCATGGCCAAGCCAGTTGTCCGGAAGCCGAAGAAGAAGAGCAACCCGCTCGCGGCCGCCGGCGTCACCACCATCGACTACAAGGACACCGCGCTCCTGCGCAAGTTCATCTCCGACCGCGGCAAGATCCGCGCGCGTCGGGTGACGGGTGTCTCCGTCCAGGAGCAGCGTCAGATCGCCAAGGCGATCAAGAACGCCCGCGAGATGGCGCTCCTGCCCTACACGTCCAGCGGACGCTGAGAGAGGGACTGATCCACCGATGAAGCTCATCCTGACGCACGAGGTCAGCAACCTCGGAGAGCCCGGCGACATCGTCGAGGTCAAGGACGGCTACGGACGCAACTTCCTGCTCCCGCGCAACTACGCGATCCGCTGGAGCAAGGGTGCGGCCAAGCAGGTCGAGTCCATCAAGGCCGCCCGCGACGCGCGCGCCGTGCACGACCTCGAGGAGGCCCGCCAGATCAAGGGTCGTCTCGAGGCCGAGCCGGTCAACGTCGCGGTCCGCGCCGGCGAGGGCGGGCGCCTGTTCGGCGCCGTCACCGTCTCCGACATCGCCACCGCCCTCGAGGCGGCCGGCGGCTCGGTCGACAAGCGTCGCATCGAGGTCGGCAACCCGATCAAGGCGCTCGGTGCCCACACGGTCACCGTCCGCGTCCACCCCGAGGTGACCGCCCAGGTCCGCCTCAACGTGGTCGCCTCCAAGTAGGTCCTGCGACGGGGCTCGGTCCGGCACTGCCGGGCCGGGCCCCGTCGTCGTTCGTCCGTCCCGAGACCCCGTTCCCCCGAGGTTCCCGTGCCCCGTCCCCCGCGCACCCTCCTGCTCCTGCCGCTCCTGCTCGCCGTCGTGCTGGGCGGCTGCACCGGCGGGTCCGACCGCGACGCGCGACCCCGACCGTCAGCGACGGCCGAGGCGCGCGACGGGACCACCGCGTGGGTGCGCGCCGACCCCACCGACGTCCGGCGCGGCGGGACGTTGCGGATCGGTCTCGGGTCGCTGCCCGTCACCTTCAACCCGCTGCACGCCGGCGCCGTCGGCACCGACGTCGAGCGGCTCGTCGGCCCGACGACCGGCCAGGTCGTGCGGATCACCGAGGACGGTGGCTGGGAGGTCGACCCCGACCACGCCCGCGAGGTCGAGGTCGTCGCCGACGACCCGCTCACCGTCGCCGTCCGGCTGAACCCCGACGCCGTGTGGGACGACGGCACGCCCGTCACGGCCGCCGACATGGCGGCCACCTGGCGCGCCCTGCGCGGCACCGACGAGCGCTACGCGGTCGCGAGCAGCGACGGGTGGGACGCGATCGCCGACGTCCGCCCCGGCCGGGACCGGTTCGGCTACACGGTGCGCTTCGCCGAGCGGCGGGGCGACTGGCCGCTGTTCGTCTCGCCGCGACTGCCGGCGCAGGTCGCGGCCAGCCCGCGCGCCTTCAACCGCACCTTCCGTGACCATCCGCTGCCGTCGAACGGCCCCTTCGTCACGCGCGACGTCGACGAGGACACCGGCACCATCACCCAGGAGCCGAACCCCCGCTGGTGGGGCGACCCGCCGCGGCTGCGGCGCATCGTGTGGCGCGTGGCGGAGCCGTCGGTGCAGGCCGAGGCGTACGCCGCGGGCGGGCTCGACGTCGCGACGCTCGACACCGACCGCGACGTGCCTGCCGCCCAGGTGCAGCGGACGTCGGGCTCGCAGTGGTCGCACCTGACCATGAACGCGGGGCGAGGTCCGCTGCGCGACGTGGCGGTGCGCCGGGCCGTCGCCCTCGCCCTCGACCGCGACGCCCTCGCGCGCGACGTGGCGGAGCCGGTGGGTGCCGAGCCGCGCCCGGCCGACAGCCTGCTCGTCCTGCCCGGGCAGCGCGGCTACGACGCCGTGGCGCGTCCGACGACGCGCGACGTCGACCGTGCACGGCGTCTGCTCGCCCAGGCCGGCTACACCGAGGCCCGTCCCCTGCGGCTCTCCCTGCCGGTGGCCGGAGGCAGCGACGCCCTGGCGGCCCGCGCCCGCGCGATCCGGTCGCAGCTGGCCGAGGTGGGGGTCGCGGTGCGACTGCGCACCGTCGCGCCCGACGACTTCGCCGCCCAGGTGCTCGTGCCGCTCGACTTCGACCTGCTGACCTTCAGCTGGGGTCCGTCGCTGCTCGGCCCCGACGCCGCACGCGACCGGTTCCTGCCCGTCACCTCACCCGCGAACGTCACCGGGGTCGCCTCCTCCGCGGCGCCCTGGGACGCCGTGCGCGACGCCCGCAGCGCGCGGGCCCGGACGGCGGCCACGGCCCGGCTCGAGGCCGCACTGCGCCGCGAGGCCGTCGTCGTCCCGCTCGCGGTCACGCCGTCGGTTCTGGCCGTCCGCCCTGGCGTGGTGAACGTCGGCGCCGCGTCGTTCGAGCAGCCGCGGTGGGCCACGGTCGGCTTCCGGGCCGACGACTGAGCCGGTCTAGGGTGTCCGCGTGCCGAAGCTGCGACGAACGACGACGACCCACGTGGCGGTGCTGCGCGAGCTGGAGGTCGTGCGCGTCGAGGACGTGACGCCTGGCATGCGTCGGCTCACGCTCTCGGGGTCGGACCTCGCCGAGCGCAGCCTCGACGGGTCGACGCTGCCCGCGTTCGCCTCGCCCGGCTTCGACGACCACGTCAAGGTCTTCGTGCCTGCGCCCGACGCCGACCGACCGGTGCTGCCGCGGCAGCGGCCTGACGGTCTCGACTACACGACGGAGGGCGTGCGCCCGCTCGGCAAGGACTACACGCCCCGTCGGGTCACTCCCGACGAGGTCGACCTCGACTTCGTGCGGCACGGCCACGGCCAGGCGGCCGGGTGGGCCGAGCAGGTTCGGCCGGGCGACCTCGCGTGGATCGCCGGACCCACCGTCGGGCAGGCCTTCCCGCACGACGTCGACGCGTTCGTGCTGGCCGGCGACGAGACCGCGCTGCCCGCCATCGGGCGCTTCCTCGAGGAGCTGCCGCCGGGTCCGCCGGCCCAGGTCGTCGTCGAGGTCTCCGGACCCCAGGACGAGCAGGACCTGACCGTGCGCGACGGCGTCGACGTGACCTGGCTGCACCGACCGGTGGGTGCCGAGCCGGGGACCACCACGCTGCTGCTCGACGCGGTCCGTGACCTCGACTGGCCGGCCGGGCAGGTCTACGCCTGGATGGCCGGGGAGTCGACCGCCGCCCGCGACGTCCGCACCCACTGGCGTGCCGACCGGTCCGTCCCGCGCGACTGCCTCGACGTGTCCGGGTACTGGCGACGCTGACGCTCAGGCGCCGAGCACCATCCAGGCGGTGCCCCGCTGCCGCAGCCAGAGCGTGACGAGACGGGCGAGCTGGAACCCGCCGTAGGCGAGCCACAGCCAGGCGAGCCCGGCGCCGAGCGAGCCGGCCAGCAGGGCCAGGGGCGCGTAAGCCGCCAGCACCGCGAGGCCGGCCCACGCCAGGTACACGCCGTCGCCCGCCCCGATCAGCACACCGTCGAGCACGAACACGACGCCCGAGACGGGTTGCACCGCAGCCACCACGACCAGGGCCGGGACGAGTGCTGCATGCACCTGCTCGTCGGCGGTGAACCACGACCCCACGACCGGCGAGAGGGCGAGCAGCAGCAGCCCCGCGAGCAGACCGGTGCCGACGCCCCACGTGATCATCCGACGGGTGAGCTCCCGGGTGCCCTCGGCGTCCCCGGAGCCCAGGGTGCGACCGGTGAGCGTCTGGCCGGCGATGGCGATCGCGTCCATCGCGAACGCGAGGAACGTGACGAGCGACGTCGCGATCTGGTGCGCCGCCAGAGGCGCGTCGCCGAACGTGGCCGCCACCGCCGTGCCCAGGAGCAGCGCGGCGCGCAGGGTCGCGGTCCGGGCCAGCAGCGGCACGCCGTCGCGCGCCGCGCTCACGACGCCCGCCACGTCGGGACGTCCCGACGACCCCGCCGCCCGGGCCCGCCGCAGCACCACGGCGACCAGCCAGAGCGCCGCCACCCACTGGGCGATCGCCGTACCGGCTGCGGACCCGGCCACGCCGAGCCCGGCCCCGTGCACGAGCAGGAGGTTCAGCGCCACGTTGAGCAGGTTCGCGACGACGGTGACGACGAGCGGCGTCCGCAGGTCGAGGACCCCGCGCAGCGCGCCGGTCGCGGCGAGCACCAGCAGCATGGCGGGCACCGCGGGTGCGGAGACGAGGAGGTAGGTCGTCGCGTGGCCCTCCACCTCCGGGGAGCTGCCGAGCACCCCGGCCAGGGGACGGCTCGCGGCGGCGAGCAGACCGCCGAGCACCACGCCGAGCCCGACCGCGAGCCACAGTCCCCCGGTGGCACCGTCGAACGCGGCCCGTTCGCGGCCGGCGCCGTGCAGTCGCGCGACCGTCGCGGTGCTGCCGTAGGCCAGGAACACGCACAGTCCGACGACCGTGAGCAGGACGCTCGACGCGACGGCCAGACCGCCCAGCTCGGCCACGCCGAGCCGGCCGACGATCGCGGTGTCGGCGAGCAGCATCAGGGGCTCGCTGACGAGGGCGAAGAAGGCCGGGACGGCGACCGCGACGATCTGGCGGTCGGCCGCGCCCCAGGTGAACAGGTTTCTGTGCCTGGCTGTGGATTTCACCGGAACTTCACCACCGCTGTCGCCGTGTCGATACGACCAGGAGGTGGCCGGAGGATGACGTCCACGTAATGTGGGTCCACACTGTGTGCACGGCATCGCCGCAGGTCAGGGGCCTTTTCCACGTCCTGTTCCCCCCGTTCTCCACAAGGCCGTCCACGGACTGTGCACAGGCTTTCCGGCGATTTCCACATTCTCCCCAACCTTGTCCACAGGGGCTGTGCGTGCCGGGCTTTCCTCTGCCCCCGCCGGGCCCCTAGTGTGACGCGTCGGCTGTCGCACAGGACGAGGGACCTGCCCACCGGGGAGGCTGCGCGAACGTGTCGGAGGTCCGACCTACCGTGGGGTGGGTCGAGAGAGGAAGGCTGCTGCGTGACTGTCGCAGATCTGCACGCCATGGGGCCCGAGCCTGAGGACGACGTCCCCGCCGGACGCGTCCCGCCGCAGGACCTCCCGGCCGAGCAGAGCGTGCTGGGGGCCATGCTCCTCAGCAAGCAGGCGATCGACCCGGCGAACGACCTCCTCGAGGGCCGCGACTTCTACCGCCCCGCGCACGAGGCCATCTTCGAGACCATCGTCGACCTCGCGCAGCGCGGTGAGCCGGCCGACGCGATCACGGTCGCGGCCGAGCTGCAGCGGCGTGGCGAGCTGACGAAGGTCGGCGGCGCGCCGTACCTGCACACCCTCGTGGCGGGTGTCCCGATCGCGTCGAACGTCGACTACTACGCCGAGATCGTGCGCGAGAAGGCCATCCTGCGCCGACTCATCGAGGTCGGGCAGAAGATCGCCGGGCTCGGCTGGGCCGAGACCGGCGAGATCGCCGAGATCGTCGACCGCGCCCAGGCCGAAGTCCTCGACGTCGACGGCAGCAGCGGCACCGATGACTACAAGGTGATCTCCGAGCTGATGGCGCAGACCATCCAGGAGATCGACGACATCCAGTCGCGCGACGGCGACATGGCGGGCCTGGAGTCCGGGTTTCCCGACCTCGACAAGCTCACCACCGGCTTCCGCGGTGGCCAGATGATCGTGGTGGCGGCTCGCCCCGGTGTCGGCAAGAGCACCCTCGGCCTCGACTTCTGCCGCGCCGCGTCGATCAAGAACGGCGTCCCGTCGGCCATCTTCAGCCTGGAGATGTCGGGCGCGGAGATCGCGATGCGTCTGCTGTCGGCCGAGGCCAAGGTCGCCATCCACCACATGCGCGGCGGCGGCATGACCGACCGCGACTGGGACGCGGTCAGCCGGGTCATGCCGCGCGTGCAGTCGGCACCGATCACCATCGACGACTCGCCCAACATGACGATGCCGGAGATCCGATCGAAGGCGCGGCGCATCCAGAAGGCCGCCGACGGCAAGCTCGGCCTCATCGTCATCGACTACCTGCAGCTGATGACGTCGGGCAAGAAGGTCGAGAACCGTCAGGTGGAGGTCTCGGAGTTCAGCCGGCAGATCAAGCTGCTCGCCAAGGAGATCAACGTCCCCGTCGTGGCGATCAGCCAGCTGAACCGTGGCTCTGAGCAGCGCACCGACAAGACGCCGCAGATCTCCGACCTGCGCGAGTCGGGCTCGATCGAGCAGGACGCCGACATGGTCTTCCTCATCAACCGTCCCGACGCGACCGGCGCGGGCGAGTCCGAGCGCCCGGGCGAGGCCGACATCATCGTCGCGAAGAACCGTTCGGGTCCGGTCAACAAGGTCGCCGTCAGCTTCCAGGGCCACTACTCCCGCTTCACCCCCATGGCCCGCGAGGCCGAGGCGCCCCCGGGCGCGGCCGCCGGCGAGTTCTACGGCGGCTGACGCTCTCGGGCCGTCGCTGCCTGTACGAGGGGCTTTCCCGTGTGTCCAAGCCCGGTTGCTCGCTCAGTTCCGTGGTGGGAGGCAACACAGGTGCGATTCAAAGGTCGGAGGCTGGGCGGTGCCACCCCGCCCTGGTCGACGATGTGCTCATGCGGATTCGCTTCCGTCGCCACGGCTGCCGGCAGGCTTCGTGACGGCATTCGTGGCAACGGCCGCTGCCTGACGTCCTCGCTCCTCTCCGACCAGGTCTCCCGCGAACTCAGATGCGTCCAGTGAGTCGCAGGACCGCCTGCCACCTCTCGCTTGGGCGACGAGAAGATGTCGGCCCCGGACCACGAGAGATCTGTCGCACGACGAATAGCAGAACTCGGCGAAGACCTCGGTGAGATCGCAAGCCGTTGATCAGGAGGACGCTCCATCCTCCCGCGGCGAGGACGCCCCCGCACACCACGGGCAGCGGGTCGGTAGCGAATGCTAGATAAGCCAGCGAACCGACTACGGCGCTTAGAAGGAGAAGAAGGGCGGCGGACGTCGGAAGCATCCAGATCCAGGCGTGCGTGATGAACTGCGCGAGCAGAGTCAGCACGAGAACGCCAAGGACGAAGGCTATGACTCCAATGAGTGCGCCATACATAGTCACGTCCCACGTCAGTTCAACGGTTGCAGCTGCGATAGCGATCACTATGGCGGGCACGAGCCCGATAAGGCTGAGATCAACAAGGACGACCGCACGGCTCGGTGAAGTCCGCGCGAGCTCCACCACGGCCTTCTCTACATGAGCTCGTCGCCGCACGGCGGCACGGTCGCGATAATCGACCGAAACCCTAAGCGGAATGGTGGCGCTTCCGATCGAAGTCACGAGCGCGAACAGCACGCTCGCCCCGAAGACAACAAGCTGGTCGAGCGACAACGCCTCTGGCGCCTGGTTGACCAGCACGGCGACACCGACGATGCCGGCAAGCAGAGCCAGCCCGACCAGGGTGACGGACACGAGGTGAAGTTGTGCGTCGGTCACAGGGTGGGGATGCGCACCGCGCGCCCAAAGCGTGCCGACCAACGTGATGCCTACTGTCGTAATCACTCCGAGATAGGCGGCACCCTGAGGCGGTGTCATCGAGGGCGAGTCAAGGGCGGACGCTGGCAAAGAAGCGATGACGGCCATCCACGCGACGATGAGCGAGGCGACGACGAAGATGAGGATCGTTCCCGAAACTGTCCGGTCGTCGCGGTTCGGTGAGGCGGTCATCGTGGCTCCGTTCCGGGATCGATCACCTCACCGTGTCAGCGTGCACTGACGTTTCGACGAGGCCCTGATGTCGAGAGTCGGCGCCGCGAGGCCGATCACCAGGAGGCCGATGTCACGGCCGCTGCGCCGACGTCACACGCGTCCGGCAGCAGCACCTTCTCGGCTGGGCGCAGGGCCGTCTCTCCCGTTGTTCGTCATCGCACCAGTTAGCGAGCCTCGCGGCGGCTGACCGCTACGGCCTACGACCCGATCGGCCGAGTGCCGGGCTCGACGGCCTCGAGCACCTCGACCGGGTCGCCGACGGCGATCGTCGCCCCGGCCGGCAGCGGGTGGTCGGGGATGACGTTGACGCCGAACCAGACGCCCTTGCCGAAGCGACGCAGGCGGGCGAGGGTGCGGGTCGGTTCGGGACCGCGCGCGACGCTGCCGGCGTCGTGGTCGGGCTCCATCGTGGTCATGACGCACCGGGCGCAGCCCTTGACCACGCGGAACGTGACGTCGCCGATCCGGAACCGCCGCCAGGAGTCCTCGGCCCACGCCTGCGTGCCCTCGACGACGAGGTTCGGACGGTAGCGGTGCATGGGCACCAGAGCCCCGGCCGCCACCGAGACGGCCTCGGCCGACGCCGCGGTGGTGAGGAGCAGCGGGTACCCGTCGGCCAGGCTCACGCGGTCGTCCGGCTCGGAGTACGTCGGGCTCGTCGGCCGGCGTCGGGGGTCGTCCAGGTGGACCAGCCGCACGTCACGGCCCAGCACCTCGGTCAACCACGCCGCGGCGCCGTCGCCGGCGTCGGCCGCCGTGAGCCTGGACGACCAGATCGCGATCGGCACCTGCCCCGCCGGGTCCGGGACCGGCACGTCGACCGCCGGCGCACCGGGGGCCGTGAGCCGTAGCCCGTCGTCGGTGAGTGTCGGGTGCACGACCAGCAGCCGGTTCAGCTCGCGGGCGGTGACCATCGTCCCCGCCGGGTCGACGACCATCCAGCGTCGGTCCTGCGCGACGCCCCACGGCTCCACGACGACCCGCTCGAGCGACTCCCCGCGGCACGACTTGACCGGGTAGCGCCAGAGCGACGCGACGGTGGGCTGCACGCCGACACTGTCGCACGGGCGAGGTGCGACCCACCGCGCCGCCGCTGCGAGGCGTTCGCACCGACGTCGCAGAAGGATCGCAGTGCCGAGGAACAGGCTCGCGG
>NZ_LUNF01000061.1:0-5122 GCF_001626145.1 Aeromicrobium sp. REDSEA-S32_B7 | reverse complement strand
GCGACGGCTCGACCCACGAGCCCCTCGACGGCAGGAGCACCTCATGAACCGACGATCAGCACTCACCTCGACCCTGGCGGCGATCGCCCTCTGTGCGGGCGCCGCCGTGTCGAGCACGGCCGCAACGGCGGGACCAGCCGAGTCCTCCGTGGCGGCGGGAGCGTCGATCGCCGCCGCCGAGCGACCCTCGCTCGAGGTCCCGTTCCCCTGCGGTCAGGAGTGGCGCGGCAACACCCGCAAGAACCACGACCCGTTGAACGCGATCGACTTCAACCTGCCGACCGGCGGCGACAGCGACCTCGGCAAGCCGGTCCAGGCGAGCAACGGCGGTCGCGTCACGTTCGCGGGCAACAAGGGGACGGGCTACGGCCTCACCGTCGACATCTATCACGCGAACGGCTGGTCGACTCGTTACGCCCACCTCAGCAAGGTGGACGTCGAGGTCGGTCAGATGGTCAAGGCCACCAGCGGCATCGGCCGGGTCGGCAAGAGCGGAGGCCAGTCGTCGGCGCACCTGCACTACGAGCAGCGCTACAACGACACCGCCGCCGGGATCTACTTCAAGACCACGAAGGCGAAGTACTGGGGCGACGCCATGTACACGCGCACCACGATGTGCAGCTGACGGGCTCCCCGACCGTCGGGTCCGTGGACCCGGCGGCCGGCCCGCGCGTGGTCCCGTCAGCCGACGCGGGTCGCCCGCGGACCGTCGAAGGCGCGTGACAGCAGCAGGATCGGCGCGACCAGCACGAGCGGCACGAGGAACGCCACCCGCAGCCAGCCGCCCTGCGCGACGGCACCGATCACCGCGCCACCGAGGATCGCGCCCATGTAGTTGGCGATGTTCATCCGGGCGATCGCCGCGTCGGCGGCCTCCGGGGGGACGGCGGCGCCGACGGCAGCGAACGCGAGCGGGGCGATGACCGCGATCCCGAGGCCCGCGACGAGGAAGCCGGGCACCGCCAGCACCGCGACCGGCGCGGCCAGCACGACGGCGAAGCCGACGACACCGAGGAACGCACCGCCCGCGACCACCCGGGCTGCACCCACCCTGCGCACCAGCTGGTCGCCGAGGAGACGCGAGACGAGGGCTCCGACCTGGTACGCCGCGTACCCGAGCGGGACCAGCCAGCTCGCCGCGCCGAGCGCCTGCTGCAGGTACACCGCACTCCACGAGCCGGTACCGGTGTCGGCCGAGTAGAACAGGCAGATCACCAGGCCGAACAGCAGGACGGGTCGCCAGGGGACAGGGATCGTCGCGGCGGCCGCGAGGTCGTCGACCTGCGTCCCCGGCGCGTCCGCTGCGAGGTGGCGGGCCGAGGCGACGGCGAGCGCGACGACGACCACCGCCACGACCGACAACCCGACGCCCAGGGGCAGACCGAGCGCGGCGTAGCCGGCGCCGACGATGCCGCCGACGCTCCAGCACGCGTGGAACCCGGTCATCACGCTGCGTCCCCGCAGCGCCTCCACCCGCACGCCCTGCATGTTCATGCTGGCGTCGACCCCGCCGAGCGCCACGCCGTAGACGGTGAACGCCGCGATGAGCAGCGGGTACGAGGGCGCCCAGCCGACCAGTGCGGCCCCCGCGCCGATGCCCACCAGCGAGGTCGTCAGGGCCGTCCCGCTCGAGCGTCGAGTGGCCAGGACACCCGCGAGCACGCTGCCGAGTCCCGCCACGACGGCGACCCCCACGAGAAGGACCGTCACGTCGCCCTCGCCGAGGTCGAACCTGTCCTGCAGGCGCGGCGTCTGCGTGACGAGCGCGGCGAACGTGAAGCCCTGGAGCAGGAAGCCGGCGCTCACGGCGACGCGGGTCCGGTCCATGCCGTCAGGGTAGGACCACGGAGGGGCACCCGCCCTGTCCTGCCCAGCTCACTGGTACGTGACGAGATCCGGTCGGGGCCTGACGTCGCGCCAGGTCTGTGGCACGGTGAGCATCGGCTCGTCCTCGTCGAGGAAGTTCTTCCAGCCCCAGTGGACGCCCTTCGGCGACCCCTGACGGATCGTGTTCCAGGTGCCGATCTTCGCGCCCGGCGTGCCCTGGCCGTCGACGTGGACCACGGTCGACAGCTCGGGGTGGCCGACGTCGAGGGTGCTGCGGTCGCGGATCATCGACGTCGAGAACTGGTGGAGCACGAAGAGCTTCTGCGGCAGTCGGCGCTCGCGGGTCAGCTCGGCCAGCCAGTCGGCCACGGCGTTCACCTCCGAGGCGCCGACCGACCCGATCTGGGTGAGGTGCTTCTGGTCGCGCGCGAGCCGCCACTCGGGATCGAGCGCGAGGCCGACGTGCGGGCGCTCCAGCAGCGAGCGGTAGCGCTTGGCCTGGGCGAGGAAGTCGGTCCGGCCGGGCTGCAGGTCGATCACGACGTACTGGCCGGCCTTCTCGGCCGCCTCCACGAGCGGCCGCAGGTCGCGGACGCTGCTCTCGGCGGAGTAGTCGCCATCGTCCCCGGCCTCGGAGGAGGCGACGGTCGCGATGATCTCCAGCGCGGGGACGACGGGCTGGTCCGAGAGCTCCTGGTACTCGCGCGCCAGCCGCGCGGCTCGGCGCACCGTCGCCGCAGTGCCCTGCTCACCGAGCAGGCCGAGGGACGGGGTGCCGGGATGGCCGTAGAGCGCGACCACGTGACGCCCCGGGAACACGAGCAGTCCGCCGCCCGGCTGGGTCAGGTCGCGGCGCACCGCGGTGACCTCGTAGCCGAGGCCGCGTCGGAAGGTCGTCCCGACGCCGACCACGGGCGCGTCGGGCTGGTCACGCAGCGCACGGATCGCGCGTCGGTCCGCGCGCGGGTCGCCGCCCTTCACCCCGACGACGGTCGCGCCGGCAGCGCGGGCGGTGCCGACGGAGGTGAGGTCGGCACCGGGCGCGTGGACGAGCACCACGACGTCCTGGTCGCGGGGCGAGGTACGCGGGATCCGGGCCACGGCGCGGTCGACGTCGGCCTGGTCGTCACCGACGAGACGACGTCCGGGCAGGTCGGGCCAGTTCGCGTCCTTCGGCCCGACGGCGAGCGTCGTGCGCACGCCGAGACGGTCGAGCTCGGCGCGGGTGGTGGGTCCGACGAGCAGCACGGGGACGCCCAGGCGCGCGGCCACCTTCACGGACCGCTGCTGGGAGCGGGCGCTGCGGGCCGACACGATGGCCACGTCCGAGCGTTCGAACAGCCGCCGGGAGGTGCCGACGGCGTTCTGGGCAGGAGTGCGGCCCGCCACGACGTCGACCGCCCGCGACGGTGTGCGGAACGTCGTCGCCGCGTCGCCGTCCTCGTCGTGGCCGCCGGTGCAGCCGGAGAGCAGGAGGAGGGTCGCGGTGAGCACGGTGGCGCTGCGTGTGACCCGAGATCGCATACCGCGACGGTAGCCCCGGGTCCGTGTCGGACCCTGGCTCGGGTGCGCGCAGGTACCCTCGCCTGGTGATCAGCGCAGCCGTGACGTCCGCCCTCGTGCAGTCCGCCACCTCGACGGGTCCGGACAGCGGCCTGGCCGGTCTGACGGTCGACCTGATGGAGAAGCTGGGCCTGTTCGGCGTGGCCCTCGCGGTCGGCGCTGACAACATCTTCCCGCCGATCCCGAGCGAGATCATCCTGCCGCTGGCCGGCTTCGCCGCCGCGCAGGGCACCTTCAGCCTTGCGGGAGCGCTGTTCGCGACGACGGCGGGCTCGGTGATCGGCGCGGCGATCCTCTACTGGTTGGGCCGCGCCTACGGCCGCGACCGCACGGTGTGGGTGTTCGAGAAGGTGCCGCTGCTGAAGGTCAGCGACCTCGAGCGGACGGAGGCGTGGTTCGCGAAGCACGGGACGAAGGCGATCTTCTTCGGCCGGATGGTCCCGATCTTCCGCAGCCTGATCTCGCTTCCCGCGGGCGTGGAGCGCATGTCGTTCGGCCTGTTCCTGGCGCTGACGACGGCGGGCAGCCTGATCTGGAACAGCATCTTCGTGGTGGCCGGCTACCGGCTGGGCGAGAACTGGGAGCAGGTCGAGCCGTATGCCGACACGTTCCAGAAGGTAGTGATCCTGGCGGTCCTGCTCGTCATCGCCGTGTTCGTGGTGGTGCGGGTGCGGCAGCTGCCGCGCTACCCGCGGCGCCGTCCCCGCCGCCCCCAGTGAGCGACGCGCGCAGGATCGCGTCGCTGCTGCCGTCGGCGACGGAGATCGTCTACGCCCTGGGTCTGCAGCACCGGCTCGCGGCCGTCACGTTCGAGTGCGACGAGCCGGTGTCGGCGCGGACGGAGCACCGCGTGGTGGTGACGGGCGCCGACACGAGCGGGTGGACGCCGGGCGAGATCGACGCTTACGTGCGGGCGCGGCGTGAGGAGGGTGTCGACCTCTACACCCTCGACGAGGGTGCGCTCGCCGACGTCGACCCGGACCTCGTCCTGACGCAGGACCTGTGCCGGGTGTGCGCCCTGCCGACCGACCGGGTGGACGAGGCACTGGCACACCTCGGGTGCAGCGCCGAGGTGCTGACGCTCGACCCGCACACGTTGGACGACGTGCTGGTGTCGGTGGAGCAGGTGGCTGCCGCGGCTGGTGTCGTCGACCGCGGCCGTGCGGTGGTGGCGGGTCTGCGCGGGAGGCTGGCCGACGTGGAGGCCCGTGTGGCTGGCCGCCAGCGTCCTCGGGTGTCCGTGGTCGAGTGGGTGGACCCGCTCTTCACGGGCGGTCACTGGATCCCGGACCAGGTGGCAGCCGCCGGTGGCGAGCCCGTCGGGATGCACGAGGGGACGCCGTCGGGTCCGTCGGGTTGGGACGCGCTGCGGGCGGAGCGTCCCGAGGTGGTCCTGGTGGCACCGTGCGGCTTCGGCCTCGACGGCGCCGCCGAGCAGGCCGAGGTCGTCGTGCGGGAGCTCCCGGACACCCAGGTGTGGGCCGTCGACGGCAACGCCGTGGTGGTGCGACCCGGTCCGCGACTCGTGGACGGGGTCGAGGCGTTCGCGTCGGTGCTGCACCCGGAGGTGTTCGACCGCTCCGCACTCGTCCGCCGCGTGCGGTAGCGGCTCAGCCGGCTCGGGTGCGGCGGGGGCTGGTGCGTTGGGTGCGCAGGGTGCGGTGGGTCTGGTGGGTGTCGGGGTCGATGGTGAAGAACCCTTGGTGCACCGCTGAGTGACATCTCGGACAGA
>NZ_LUNF01000060.1:0-31074 GCF_001626145.1 Aeromicrobium sp. REDSEA-S32_B7 | reverse complement strand
CGAGCGCGCGCTCACGGGCCGGGCGCCCACCCCTGCCGCGCAGCACGTCCCCACACCGCTGGCCGCGTCGGGCGACGACTTCGTCGAGGGCGGTCCGGCGTACGAGGTCATGTACCTCCTCGACGCCGAGGAGAGCGAGATCCCGGCGCTGCGGCACACGCTCGACGCGCTGGGCGACTCGCTGGTGGTCGTCGGCGGCGACCGGCTCTGGAACGTCCACGTCCACGTCGACGACGTCGGTGCCGCCATCGAGGCGGGTCTGCAGGCCGGTCGGCCCTACCGCATCGCCGTCACGCACTTCGCCGACCAGGTCGCGCGGCAGCAGGGTCGGCAACGGTCGGGCCGGGCCGTGGTCGTCGCCGCCACGGGTGCGGGGCTGGCCGACCTCTGCCGCGAGGCCGGCGCCCACGTGCTCGAGTTCACGCGCGATCGCCCGGTCGACGTCGCCACGATGCTCGAGACCCTGCGCGGCCTCGACGCCGAGGAGGTCGTGGTGCTGCCGAACAACCAGCGCTACGTCGGCCTGTTCGACGCCGCCGCCAAGCAGGTCAGGGCCGACGGCGTCCGCGTCGCGGTCATCCCCACCCACGCGCAGGTGCAGGGGCTCGCGGCCCTGGCCGTCCACGACCCCGGCCGCGACTTCGACGAGGACGTCGTCGCCATGTCGAGCGCGGCGGCGCACACCCAGCACGGCGCCGTCACCGTCGCGGTCGAGCCGGGCATCACCATGGCCGGACCCTGCGAGGCCGGCGACGTGCTCGGCGTCGTGTCGGGAGACTTCGCGGTCGTCGGCTCCGACGTCGCCGAGGTGGCCGACGCGGTGCTCGACCGGCTGCTCTCGCCCACCGCGGAGCTCGTCACCCTCGTCGTCGGCGACGGCGCCGACCACACGGTCGCGCAGACGCTGTCGCGCCGGCTGCGCGAGGAGCGGGTCGACGTCGACGTCGTCGTGTACGAGGGCGGCCAGGAGAACTACCCGCTGTTCGTGGCGGTCGAGTAAGGGGTGCGGTCGTGACCACCAGTCCCGCGGCGACGCCGGGTCCCACGAACCCGCCGGAGCGTCGGCTGCGCTCCGTCGTGGGCGACGCGACGGCCAAGAAGCTCGCGACCCTCGGCCTGGAGACCATCGACGACCTCCTGCGGCACTACCCACGGCGCTACGTGTCGCTGGGGGAGATGACCGACCTCGCGTCGTTGCAGGTCGGGCAGTACGCCACCGTCATGGCGCGCGTCGTCGAGGCGGTCAACAAGCGGTTCGGCCCCGGCGGTCGCAAGACGCGCACCGAGGTGACGCTCACCGACGGCAACGCCCGGCTGACGCTCACCTTCTTCTCCCAGCCGTGGCGCCAGGCCCAGCTGACCCCCGGCACGGTCGGCCTGTTCGCGGGCGAGGTGGGTCAGTTCAACGGCCGGCTCCAGCTGACGCACCCCCTCTACGAGCCGCTCGAGGGCCCCGACGCGCTGGAGGGCCGGATCGCGCGCGGCATCATCCCGATCTACCGGGCGAGCGCGAAGATCCCGTCGCTCGCCATCGAGCGCTCCGTCGAGACGGTGCTGCCCGTCGCCGACGTCGAGGACCCGCTTCCGCAGGACGTCCGCGCCGACCGGGGGCTCCCGTCCGCCGACGTCGCGTTCGAGATGATCCACCGTCCCCGCTCGGACCAGCAGTGGCGCACCGCCCGCGACAGCTTCCGCTTCGAGGAGGCGTTCGTCCTGCAGACGGTGTTCGCGCAGCGCCGTCACGCGGCGCTCGGGCAGACCGCGGTGCCGCGTCGTCGGCGCTCGGGCGGTCTGCGCGACGCCTTCGAGCAGCAGCTGCCGTTCACGCTCACCGACGGGCAGCGTGCGGTGGTCGCGGAGATCGAGGCCGACCTCGCGCGCGAGCACCCCATGCACCGGCTGCTGCAGGGCGAGGTCGGCTCGGGCAAGACCGTCGTCGCGCTGCTGGCGATGCTCCAGGTCGTCGACGACGGCGCGCAGGCCGTGCTGCTGGCGCCCACCGAGGTGCTGGCCGCCCAGCACCACCGCGGCATCACGGCCATGCTGGGGGCGCTCGCCGAGGGCGGCATGCTCGGGGGAGCCGCGGAGGGCACCCGCGTCCGGCTCCTGACGGGCTCGATGGGCGCCAAGGCCCGCAAGGAGGCGCTGCTCGACGCCGCGTCGGGTGCGGCGGGCATCGTCGTCGGCACCCACGCGGTGCTGCAGGAGACCGTCCAGCTCGCCGAGCTCGGCCTGCTCGTCGTCGACGAGCAGCACCGCTTCGGCGTCGAGCAGCGTGCCGTGCTCGTCGACCGCTACGACACCAAGCCGCACGTGCTGGTCATGACCGCGACGCCGATCCCGCGCACGATCGCCATGACCGTGTTCGGCGACCTCGAGACGTCCACGCTCAGCGAGCTGCCGGGCGGACGTCAGCCCATCCAGACCACCGTCGTCCCGGCCGCCGAACGCCCCGACTGGCTCGCGCGGGCGTGGGACCGGGTGCGCGAGGAGGTCGCCGACGGTCGTCAGGCGTACGTCGTGGTCTCGCGCATCGGCGATGGCGACAAGGAGGCGGGGGAGAGGGCGGATCCCGAGGGCCCGCCCACACGGTCGCTGGTCGACCTGCACGAGGAGCTCGCGGCCGGGCCGCTCGCGGGGCTGCGCCTCGGGATGTTGCACGGACGCCAGCACCCGGACGAGAAGGACGCCACGATGACGGCCTTCGCGCGGGGCGAGATCGACGTGCTCGTCGCGACGACCGTCGTCGAGGTCGGCGTCGACGTCCCCAACGCCACCGTCATGGTCGTCGTCGACGCCGAGCGGTTCGGCGTGTCCCAGCTGCACCAGCTGCGCGGTCGCGTCGGCCGAGGCGGGCACGCGGGGCTCTGCCTGCTGGTCACCTCCGCGGAGGACGGCTCGCCGTCGCGGGAGCGTCTCGACGCCGTCGCCTCCACGTCCGACGGGTTCGCCCTGTCGCGACTCGACGCCGAGCAGCGCCGCGAGGGCGACGTGCTGGGCGCGGCGCAGTCGGGGGTGCGCAGCAGCCTGCGGCTGCTCTCGGTCGTCAAGGACGAACAGGTCATCGCCGACGCCCGCGAGGCGGCTACCGCGTTCGTCGAGGCCGACCCGGAGCTGACGACCGCGCCCGACCTGCGGGCCGCGGTCGAGCGCCTCGAGCAGTCGCAGCAGGCCGACTACCTGGAGCGCACGTGACCCGGGTGATCGCCGGGCGCTGGGGCGGTCGACGTCTGCGCACGCCACCGGGCGACGGCACCCGCCCGACGTCGGACCGCGTCAGGGAGTCGCTCTTCTCCTCGCTGCAGTCGCTGTTCGGTGGCCTCGACGGGGTCCGCGTGCTCGACGTATACGCCGGGTCCGGGGCCCTGGCGCTGGAGGCGCTCTCGCGAGGGGCGGCGTCGGCCGACCTCGTCGAGTCCGACCGGCGCGCCGCCCAGGTGGCGCAGCAGAACGCGCGCGAGCTGGGGGCCGAGGCCACCGTGCACCGCACGAGCGCCGCGTCCTTCGCCGCCTCCGCCGCCGGCCCCTACGACCTGGTGATGCTCGACCCGCCCTACGCGGTGGCCACCGACGACGTCGCCGCCGTGGTCGCGGCCCTCGCCCCGTCGCTCTCCGACGACGCCGTGGTCGTCGTCGAGCGGTCCACGCGCACGCCGTTCACGTGGCCCGCGGGGTTCGAGGGGTTCCGCGACCGCGCCCACGGCGAGACCACCGTGTGGTTCGGTGCCCGCTCCGAGGAGTCCTGATAGCGTCGCCGCCGTGACGCGCGTCGTGTGCCCCGGCTCCTTCGACCCGGTGACCAACGGTCACCTCGACATCGTGCGCCGGGCCTCCCGGCTCTTCGACGAGGTGGTCGTGGCGGTCCTCGTGAACGAGAGCAAGAAGAGCCTCTTCTCGCTGGAGGAGCGGATGGACCTGCTCGCCCAGGCCACCGAGGACCTGCCGAACGTGTCGGTGGCGTCGTTCCGCGGTCTGCTCGTGAACTTCTGCACCGAGCACGGGATCAGCGCGATCGTGAAGGGTCTGCGAGCGGTCTCCGACTTCGACTACGAGCTGCAGATGGCGCAGATGAACGGCAGCCTCACCGACGTCGACACCGTCTTCGTCCCGACCAGCCCCGAGTACTCCTTCCTGGCCTCCAGCCTGGTCAAGGAGGTCGCACGCGGCGGCGGTGACGTGAGCGGTCTCGTGCCCGACTTCGTGCTCCAGCGGCTCGACCGGGAGTTCGGCCGAGCCTGAGCCGGCGCCTACGCGTCGTCCTCCTGGTCGGGCAGGATCGGCATGGGCGCGCGCTCGCCTCGCCCGAGCTGCACGCCCCGGCGCACGGCCCGCGCGCCGAACCGGTCGCGGACGGCGTCGAGCGCGGTGTCGAGGCCGGGGTCGGTGGCCGACGTGAGGGGCAGCAGCAGCTGCTCGCCCTGGTCGTCGAGCCCGGACGCCTGGAAGCCGACGAGCGTGAGCCCGCGTCGGGCGATCTCACCGTGACGTCCGCGCAGCAGCTGCAGCGTGGCGTCGAGGAGGACCTGCGTGTGGGCGGTCGGGCGCGGGAGCGTGTGCGAGGCGGTGGAGCTGGTGAAGTCGCCGAAGCGGACGCGGAGGGTGACGGTCGCGGCGGTGCGCCCGGCCGCGCGCAGGCGCCGCGCGACGCGGTCGACCAGGCCCAGGAGCACGATCTCGACGCCCTCGGGGGTGCGCTCGTCGCGGCCGAGGGCGTGCTGCGCGCCCATCGAGCGACGCGACGGTCGCGCCCGTACCGGTCGGGGGTCGTGGCCGGAGGCGAGGGCGTGCAGGTGACCGGCCGCACCGCTGCCGACGAGGGTGGCGAGCTCGCCGGGCTGCATGCGGGCGACGTCGGCGATGGTGCGCACGCGGGCGGCGTGCAGCTTCTCCGTGGTGCGGGGCCCGACGCCCCAGAGCGCCTGGACGGGCAGGGAGAGCAGGAAGCGGCGTTCGTCGTCGAGCGGGACGACCAGGAGGCCGTCCGGCTTGGCCATCGCGCTGGCCACCTTGGCGAGGTACTTGGTGCGCGCGACGCCCACCGAGATCGGCAGCCCCACGCGTTCGCGCACCTGCTCGCGCAGTGTGGTGGCGATCTGCGACGGCGCGCCGCGGATACGTCGCAGCCCGCCGACCTCCAGGAACGCCTCGTCGATCGAGACCCCCTCCACCAAGGGCGTGGTGTCGGCGAAGACCGCGAACACCGCGCGACTCGCCTCGCTGTACGCGTGCGGCCTGGGCGGCACGACCAGCAGGTCGGGGCAGAGCCGCAGCGCCCGCCGCAGCCCCATCGCGCCCTTGACGCCGTGCGCCCGCGCCTCGTAGCTGGCGGCCATCACCACCCCGCCGCCCACGGCCACCGGCCGCCCCCGCAGGCTCGGGTCGTCGCGGATCTCGACGGAGGCGAAGAAGCTGTCGAGGTCGGCGTGCAGCACCGTCCCCTCCCGCTCCGCCGACGTCTGCACCTGCGCATCCTCCCAGCCCCCACCGACAGTCCGCCGGTCGGAGATTCCCAGGTCGACCTGGGAACCTCCCGTCCAGGCATGGTTTCCTCAGCCGCGCACGGAATGCTCTCCATGCGCGGCTGAGATTCCCGTGCTTGACGGTCCGTGCGCGGAGATTCCCAGGTCGACCTGGGAATCTCCCACCAGGCACGGCTTCCTCAGCCGCGCACGGAAAGCTCTCCGTGCCTCGCTGAGATTCCCGTGCCTCGTCCGCGCAGCGCCCGTCCGGCCCCCACGGCTCGACGGGTGGGGGAGCGATTGGTGTCGCGTGACCTGCACCGGTTATGATGGACGGCGGCCTGGAAACAGGCCGTGATCTGTTGTGCACCTCGACGGACGGACGTGACCGTGCAACCGGGCCCCTTGGTCTTCGACACCCAGGTTCTGGGTCGTCGACCTGGGACCGAACGTACCTTCACCCGCACCGTGGCGGCGCCGGCGGATCTGGGCCACGACGTCTACGGCGTGCCCGAGGACTCGCCCATCGATCTCGAGCTCCGGCTCGAGGCCGTCATGGACGGGGTGCTGGCCACCGGCACCGCCTCGGCGCGCGTGGTGGGCGAGTGCGTCCGCTGCCTGGACGTCCTCGACGACACCGTCGTGGTGGACCTGCAGGAGCTGTACGTGTATGACCCGATCGGCGCCGGTGACGGTGCCGAGGAGGACGGGGAGGAAGACGAGCTTCCGGCCCTCGAGGACGACTTGCTCGACCTCGAACCCGTCCTGCGGGACGCGGTGGTGCTCGCACTGCCGCTCAACCCCGTGTGTGATCCGGAGTGTCCGGGACTGTGCCCCGAGTGCGGGGCGCGACTCGCGGACGATCCAGACCACACACACGGCGATCCGATCGACCCCCGGTGGGCGTCGTTGAGCCGGCTGACCCAGAACCTCCCGGGCGACGTCCCGGGGCCGAACAAGGAGTAGATCGTGGCCGTTCCGAAGCGGAAGATGTCGCGCAGCAACACGCGCCACCGCCGGTCGCAGTGGAAGACCACGGCGACCACCCTCGTCGACTGCGCCAACCCCGCCTGCGACTCCAAGGTCGTCCCGCACCGTGCGTGCGGCGAGTGCGGACAGTACGGCGCGCGTGGCGAGCGTCGCCAGGTCCTCTGATCCTCAGGGCCACGAGGCCCTGAAGGAGGTGCTCGGCGTCCCCGACCTGGACGCCGAGCTGCTGGAGCACGCCCTCACGCACCGTTCGTACGCGTACGAGAACGGGGGCCTGCCCAACAACGAGCGCCTGGAGTTCCTGGGCGACTCGGTGCTGGGGCTCGTCGTCACCGACGCGCTCTTCACCAACCACCCCGACCTCGCCGAGGGCCGGCTCGCGAAGCTGCGTGCTGCCGTCGTGAGCGCGAAGGCGCTCGCGGAGGTAGCGCACACGCTCGACCTGGGCTCGCACCTGCGCCTCGGACGGGGCGAGGAGGCCACCGGCGGTCGGAACAAGTCGTCGATCTTGTCCGACACCGTCGAGGCGGTGATCGGTGCCGTGTACGTGCAGTTCGGCATCGAGCGCGCGTCGCAGGTCGTTCACGCCGTGTTCGACCCGTTCATCGCCCGCGCGGCCGACCTCGGCGCCGGGCTGGACTGGAAGACGTCGCTGCAGGAGATCGCCGCCAACCACGACCTCGGCGTCCCCCGCTACGTCCTCGAGAGCGAGGGCCCCGACCACGACAAGACGTTCACGGCGTCCGTGGTGGTGGGCGAGCAGCGCTACGACGGCGGCACCGGGCGTTCGAAGAAGGAGGCCGAGCAGCAGGTCGCCGAGATCGCGTGGCGTGCCATCACCGCCGAGGTGACCCCGGCCGACGCCGTCGAGGTCTGACCGGTCCGTGCCTGAGCTCCCCGAGGTCGAGGTGGTCCGCCGCGGCCTCGACACGCACGTCGTCGGCCGCACGATCGTCGCCGTCACGGTGCACGACGTCCGGTCCCTCAAGCGGCACCTGCCCGGCGCCGCCGACTTCGTCCCGCGTCTCGTCGGTCGACGGTTCGACGCGGCACGGCGTCGCGGCAAGTACCTCTGGCTCGTGCTCGACGGCCAGGAGGCCCTGCTCTGCCACCTCGGCATGAGCGGACAGATGCTCATCAGCGACGCCGACGCGCCGCCGCCGCGACACCTGCGGATCGTGCTCGACCTCGACGACGGCCGTCAGCTGCGGTTCGTCGACCAGCGGATCTTCGGCGGCATGATGCTGGCCGACGTCGACGAGGAGCAGGTGCCTGTCACGATCGGGCACATCGCGCGCGATCCGCTCGACCCGCGGTTCGACCGCGACCTCTTCGCCACGCGGCTGCGTCGTCGGCGCACGGGCGTCAAGCGGGCCCTGCTCGACCAGACGCTGATCTCCGGCGTCGGCAACATCTATGCCGACGAGTCGCTGTGGCGCGTGCCGCTGCACTATGCCCGCGCGACGGAGAACCTGCGCGCCAAGGAGGTCGACGCGCTGCTCGGCCACGTCGTCGACGTCATGGGCGAGGCGCTCGAGCAGGGCGGCACGTCCTTCGACGCGCTGTACGTCAACGTGAACGGCCAGAGCGGCTACTTCGACCGGTCCCTCGCCGCGTACGGGCAGGAGGGCGAGCCGTGCCCGCGGTGCGGGACGCCGATCCGCCGCGACGCCTTCATGAACCGCAGCTCCTTCACCTGTCCCCGCTGCCAGCCCCGGCCTCGCAACGGCCGCTTCTGAGCCCGTTCCGGTGGCGCTGATTCCCATGCCGTGAGGGAATCAGGGTGAGTCAGCGTTCCTTGCGCGGACCGAACGTTCGCCCGGCTGTGGGCCTCACGTGTGGTCGCCGGTGACGACCACCATGTCCGTCGACCTCACCGCGGGCTCGGCCAGGACCGCGTCGAGAGCGGGCAGGACGCCGTGGACGTCGGAGAGCACCGCGACCGAACGGGTCATGACCTCACTGTGCTGCGACCCACGCCGCAGGGTCGGGGCGCTTCGGTAGCCTGCGTCCCGTGGAGAGTCCCTACGGCATCGAGGCGCGCGCCCGGGTCGTGGCGGAGCCGACGAAGCGGGCAGGGCGCACGCCGTTCGAGCGCGACCGCGGCCGCGTCGTCCACTCCGCCGCACTGCGCCGGCTGTCGGCGAAGACGCAGGTCATGGGGGCCGGGTTCGACGACTTCGTGCGCAACCGGCTCACCCACACTCTCGAGGTGGCGCAGGTGGCGCGCGAGCTGGGCGCCTCGCTCGGCTGCGACCCCGACGTCGTCGACTGCGCCGCCCTCTCCCACGACGTCGGGCACCCGCCGTTCGGCCACAACGGCGAGGCCGCGCTCGACGAGGCGGCGGCGGACGTCGGCGGCTTCGAGGGCAACGCGCAGACGCTGCGGATCCTGACCCGCCTCGAGGCGAAGACGGTCGACGGCGCGGGCCGCAGCGTCGGGCTGAACCTCACGCGCGCGACGTTGGCCGCCTGCGTCAAGTACCCGTGGGCACGCGGCGAGGCGCCCGGGGGCGGCCCGAAGTTCGGCGTCTACGCCGACGACCGACCCGTCTTCGACTGGCTGCGGGCCGGCGCTCCGGCGTGGCGTCGCCCGATCGAGGCGCAGGTGATGGACCTCGCCGACGACATCGCCTACTCCGTGCACGACGTGGAGGACGCGGTCGTGGGTGGCTGGTTCAGCCTGCTGCCCGGACGGCTCGACCTCGACGGGGTGCACGCCGTCGCCCGCGACTGGTACGACGCGAGCGCCGACGACGACCGGCTCGGGGGCGCGCTGGAGCGGCTGCGGGCGTTGCCGGAGTGGCCGCGCGCCGAGTTCGACGGCAGCCGCGAGGCCCTCGCCGTGCTGAAGAGCCTGACGAGCGCGCTCATCGGCCGGTTCGCCGTGAGCGCGCAGCGTGCCACCGTCGAGCGGTGGGGGCCTGGACCGCTCACCCGCTACACCGCCGACCTGGAGGTGCCGCAGGCCACGCGCGACGAGATCACCGTCCTCAAGGCCGTGGCCGCGCACTACGTGATGCTCGCCGACGACCGGGCACGTCAGCTCGCGACGCAACGCGAGGCGCTCGGCGCACTCGTGGCGCGTCTCCTCGCGACGGGGGAGGAGCACCTCGAGCCGGAGTTCCGTGCCGACCTGCGTCGTGCCACCGACGACGCCGCCCGCACACGCGTCGTCATCGACCAGGTGGCGAGCCTGACCGACGGGTCGGCGAGGCTGTGGGCCGACCGGCTCCTCGGTTGACGCCCACCGCCTAGGATCGACCCGTGGCGGGCCTGATCAACGACGAGGACATCCAGCTCGTCCGCGAACGCGCCCGCATCGACGAGGTGGTCGAGCAGTACGTCACGCTGCGGCGCTCGGGCGGCACCATGAAGGGCCTGTGCCCGTTCCACGACGAGAAGACGCCGTCGTTCCACGCCAACCCGGCCCGCGGCACCTTCCACTGCTTCGGCTGTGGCGAGGGCGGCGACGCGATCGCCTTCATCCAGAAGATCGAGGGCCTCAGCTTCGTGGAGGCCATGGAGCGGCTCGCGGCGAAGTACGGCATCCAGCTGCGCTACGAGGAGGGCGAGTCACGCGGACCTCGCCGCGACCCGCAGCAGCGACAGCGCCTGCTCGAGGCGCACCGTCTCGCCGGTGAGTTCTACGCCCAGACGCTGGCGTCGTCGCCCGAGGCGTCGATCGGGCGCCAGTTCGTCACCGACCGGGGCTTCGACCAGCGGGCTGCCGAGACGTTCGCCATGGGCTGGGCCCCCAGATCGGGCACCGCGCTGCTCGGGCACCTCAAGGGCAAGGGGTTCACCGACGACGAGCTCGTCGTCGGCGGCTTGGCGCGCCGCTCGACGCGGGGCCTGTTCGACGTCTTCCAAGGACGTCTGCTCTGGCCGATCCGCGAGATGACCAGCGAGATCATCGGCTTCGGCGCCCGACGCATGTTCGACGACGACTTCATGCAGGGCAAGTACGTGAACACCGCCGAGACCCCGATCTACAAGAAGAGCCAGGTGCTCTACGGGATCGACCTCGCACGCCGCCAGATCTCCTCGGAGAGCCGGGCGGTGGTCGTCGAGGGATACACCGACGTGATGGCCTGCCACGAGGCCGGGGTGCGCACCGCGGTCGCGACGTGCGGCACGGCGTTCGGCGAGGGCCACGCGAAGGTGCTGCGGCGGATCCTGCTCGACGACGGTGCCATGCACGGCGAGGTGGTGTTCACGTTCGACGGCGACGAGGCGGGGCAGCGGGCGGCCATGAAGGCGTTCGAGGGCGACCAGCAGTTCGCCGCGCAGACGTACGTCGCGGTCGAGCCGCGCGGCATGGACCCGTGCGACCTGCGGATCGCCGACGGCGACGCCGGCGTCCGGGCGCTCGTGGACGCCCGGATCCCGCTGTACCGCTTCGTGCTCGAGAACGTGCTGCTGCGCTACGACCTCGACCGTGCCGACCAGCGGGTCGACGCGGTGCGTGAGGCGGTCGGTCTCGCGACGTCGATCCGCGACAAGAGCAAGGTCGAGGAGTTCCTGCGCGAGATCTCCACGCGCGTGGGGGTCGACGTCGACCAGGTGCGGGCCGAGCACCGTCGGTACCGGCCCCCGACGAAGCCGGAACGCCGGGCCCCGGCGCAGCAGTCGGCCAAGCCGGCACCCGCGCCACCGCCGCAGCCGTTCGTCAGCTTCGGCGCGCCCCAGTTCGCCGACGAGCGTGAGGCGTTGAAGGCGCTGGCGCAGCACCCGCACCTGGCGCGTCCGCACGCGGAGGAGCTCGACGACGGCGACTTCACACACCCCGTCGCGCTGGAGCTGTGGCGCACGATGACGACGGTCGGCCTCCCGGCGCAGCCCGACCCGACCTTCGTGCCACGGGTGTCCGACGCGCTCGTCTCCGACGACCTGCGGCGCGTGCTCTCCGTCGCCGCGATGGAGCCGCTCAGCTCGACAGAGGGGGCCACGGCGCGCGTCGTCGCGGCGATCATGACGCGGCTGCGGCTGCTCACGGTCGGACGCCAGGTCAACGACCTGCGCTCCAAGCTGCAGCGCACCGACCCTGCCGAGCAGCAGGAGGAGTACCGCGCGGTCTTCACCGACCTGCTCGCGCGGGAGGCGGAGTTCCGTCAGCTGCGCAACCGCACCTTGGGCGGCGAGTAGTCCCCAGGCCCGCCCGCACGGGCGGGTCCGGCGGGCGGGTGTCCACAGGCGGCGGGGTCGTGCTGGAGCCGGTGCGGCCCGGCGCCGAGGGTGGAGCCATGGACCTGGTGCGCCGTCTGCTGGGCGAGCCGTCGCTCACCGCGGAGGAGGAGCATCGGTTGGCCGTCCTCGCGCGTGGGGGTGACGACGACGCGCGGGCGGTGCTGCTGCGCCGGTCGTTGCGCCTGGCGGCCCTGCGGGTGTGGGCGCTGGGCTTCCGGGGCGACGACGTGGACGACGCGCTGCAGGTGGCCGTGCTGGCCCTGATGTCGGCCGTGGCCTGCTTCGATCCCGACCGTGGCGCCCGGCTCGCGACGTACGCGTGGCCGTGGATCACCCGGGCCCTGCACGCCCATCGCGAAGCGCGTCCAGAGGTGCCCCACGACGTCGTCCCGGAGCCGCGTGGTCCTCACGTCGACGGCGTGGAGGGCGTCGTCGCCGGACACCTGGCCGGCCTCCCGCCTCGTGAGCGAACCGTGCTCATGGCCCGGTTCAGCACGACGCCGGAGGGCGCCTGCCCGACCCCGTGGGTCGACGTCGCGAGCCGCCTCGACCTCCCTGTCTCGACGGTGCGTCGGATTGGTGACCGGGCCCTGTCGAGACTGCGCGAGGGGGTTGGTAGAGTTACCGACCGTGCTCCCCGAGTGGGAGACATTCCCCCGTAGCTCAATTGGCAGAGCATTCGACTGTTAATCGAAGGGTTATTGGTTCGAGTCCAATCGGGGGAGCACGCTGCCCGCCAGGGCGACGAGAAGGGGACCGACGCAGCAGCGTCGGTCCCCTTCTCGCGTCAGCGGCCCCCTGCTGTCGTTCAGCGGCCGAGGAGCGCGTCCATGCCCACCGCGAACGCGGCGGCGAGGCGGACGTCCACCCGGGGGTCGGGCACGGAGACCTCGTAGCGGTCGCGCACCGACGTCGCGCGCTCGACCGAGAGCAGCGGCTGGCCGGTCGCGTCGTCGACGACGTCGAAGTGCATCTTCAGGAAGGGCAGATCGGTGAAGCGGCGCAGCACCGCGACGAGCTGACTGCGCTCCTGGCCGGTGCCGACGAAGCTGTCGCCCTCGAGCGTGAAGGTGGTGCGCATCAGCGAGGCGCCGAACTGCTTGCGGAAGGTGCCGAGGGGCGTGCCGTCGGCCGCGACGACGTCGTAGGCGCCGCGCAGCTCCATCACGTTGCGGGCGCCGAACGTGAACGCCTCCTGCCGCCGGGACTCGTCGGTGTAGAACGTCACCTTCTCCTTGAGCGCGAGGCGCTTCTGCTGCGCGACGGCGAGGAGGGCGCCGTCGGGGCCGACGACCTCGTAGCGGTTGGTGGTCATCGCCAGCTTCTGGTTGACGGTGAACGACGGGACGTGCTGCACGGTGGTCACGCCGAGAGCCTAGGGGCTCGAGAGGCCGTTCAGTGGTCGATCATGCCGAGCAGTCCCACGACGAAGGCTGCGGCCAGGCGCACGTCGACGCGGGGGTCGGGCACGTCCACGGCGTACGTCGAGCGCTCCCCGGGTGCGCGGGCGACCGACAGCAGCGGCTGTCCGGTGACGTCGTCGATGACGTCGACCGCGATCCGGCGGGTCGGCGTGTCGCTGCTGAGCCGCCGCTCCAGCGCGAGGAAGCCGCTGCGCTCCTGCGCCGTGCCCGCCAGCCCCTCGGCCTCGAGCACGAAGGTCGTGCGGACGAGGCTGCGGGCCGCCTGCTTGCGGAAGGACCCGAGCGGACGACCGTCGGCGGCGACGACCACGTGACGTGCCCCGAGGTTCGGGCGGCCACGGACCTCGCTGCGGAACGTCTCGCGCGTGCGGGCCTCGTCGGTGTGGAACACGGTGGTCGCCCCCGGTCCCCACGAACGACGACGTTCGGCGAAGGCCAGGGTCGCACCAGTGGGGTCGAGGACCTCGTGCCGCTCGGCGCGCAGGGCCGGACGCCCCCGCACGAGGAAGGCGGGCACGTGATGGACGCCATGGGTCGTGTCGTACTGGTCGGGCACGTCAGTCGCCCCACGTCATCGACACGACCTCGAACGCGGCCGCGTGGGTGACGCCCATGCGGGTGCCGAGAGGCCGCGACATCCCCTCGAGGAACGCGGCGGCGTCGAAGTGCTCCCAGCCGAGCCCGTCGATGTAGGCGCGGTGGGCCTCCAGTGACGCGACCCCGCGGTCGAAGGTGGCGGAGGTGTCGACACCGTGCGTCGCGGCGGGGGAGCCGGACACCCACACCTGCCGGACGCCGCCCCAGGGCTCGAGCCCGTCGAGCAGCTGCTCGCGGTGGATCCACCGGTTGCCGGCGTCCTGCACGGCGTGGATGGTCGAGCGCCCGACGGCCACGTGGTCGGCCTGGTTCGGTGCGGTTCCGCCCCAGGTGTCGTGGTGGTTCACGGTGACGACGACGTCGGGCCGGTGCTGTCGGACCTGCTGGGCGATCGCGGCCCGCAGGGCCACGGTCTGCTCGACGACGCCATCGGGGAAGCCGAGGAACTCGACGACGTCGACGCCGACGATGCGCGCGGACTCGACCTGCTCGGCCTCGCGCTGCGTCCGGCACTCCTGGGGCGCGAGGGCGTCGATGCCGGCTTCCCCGCTCGTGACCATGCAGTAGACGACGGTCTTGCCCTGCTCGGTCCAGCGGGCGACGGCGGCAGCGGCGCCGAACTCCACGTCGTCGGGGTGGGCGACGACGACGAGCGCCCGCTCCCAGTCCTCGTCGAGCGGAGTGAGCGGGACGGGCGCCTCGTCGGTCATGGCGTCAGGCTACGGGGCGCGGCTAGGGTCGGGCCATGGCTGAGCAGCAGTGGCCGACGCAGGGACCCGCGTCGTACTTCCCGTCGATCGAGAAGCGCTACGGCGAGAGCATCGAGCACTGGCTCGACCTCCTGCGCGGGCTCGGCGACGTCGCGCACATGGAGAAGGTGGCGTACCTGAAGAACGAGCACGGGCTCGGCCACGGCCACGCCAACGCGCTCGTGGCCTGGCTCAAGCAGCACCCCGAGGGCTGAGGTCGCTCAACCCTCGGCACGGGGGCGGCTGACACGTGCCACGAGGCGTTCGAGCGGCCCCCGCCCGACGAATGCGACCCAGAGCGTCGCCAGCACGAGCAGGCCGACGCTGGTGCTTGCCCAGACGGTGTTGCTGACGCCGACGTACCCGCCGAAGGGACCGCCGGCCAGCGCGGTGAGCAGGAGCAGGTGTCCGGTGTAGGCCGTCAGCGGCATGGAGCCCAAGGCCGCGAGGGGGAGCAGCACGGCACGCAGTCGTCGGGCGAGGAGCAGGCAGAGTCCGATGACGGCGACTGCGAGCCCGCCGGACCCGACGATCTCGGGGGCACCGGCCGTGTGCGGCTTGTACTGCATCGCGGTGCTCCACACGTGCTGGATCTCGTCGGACTGCTCGAGCCGGGTGAGGTAGCCGGGCTCGTTGGTGGGGTTGCCGAGGTCGTCGGTGTAGTCCGGTGCGTCCCAGCCGAGGTAGGCGACGAGGTCGTCCCGGTCCGAGCCGATGACGTGGCCCGCGCCGTACCCGAGCGTGGCGACCAGGACGCCCCCGAGCAGGAGCCCCGCCGCCACGCGTGCGCGGGTGAGGTGCAGACGGCCGACGGCCATGCCGGCCAGGAGCACGGCGAGCCACGCGGTGACGGGGTAGAGGCCGAACAGCGTGAGGTGGAGCCCGGGGCCCGACGCGGCGAGGCTGAGCGCGTGCGCCAACGCGACCGCGAACGGCGCGACCACCGCGAGCAGGACGGCCACCGTCCAGAGCCGTCGCGTGCTCCAGTGCAGGACGAGGGTCGACGCCACGAACAGCAGCCCGTAGAGCGGCAGGATGACGCCGACGCCGGTGTTCAGGAGCTCGATGGCGAGGCCGATGACGAGGATCAGCAGACCGCGTCGCACGAGCGTCATCTGCAGGCCGGTGTCCCCGGGTCGTGCGCGACCCTTGCAGATGAGGCTGATGGAGACGCCGGCCAGCATCGCGAACAGCAGCGAGGAGCGTCCGTTGACGATGCCGTCCCAGGTGGACGGGTCGGACCAGGTGATGTCGTCGTGGGTGTCGCCCAGGTGGGCGCCGACCATCCCGAGCACGGCCAGCCCACGGGCGACGTCGATGCCGACGATGCGGGGTGGTCGGCCGAACCGGCGCAGCCGCTCGACGGGTCCGACACGTCGGCGCGACGGGGCGCCCTCCTCGACGACGGTCATCGCCACCTCGCTGCCTCGTCCCCGACCTGTCGAGCCGAGCATGCCCTGCCCGGCTGAGAGCGTCGTGAGGGCGCGCCGCGCGCCCGCTCGTCGGGTGCAGTGCAGTGTCATGTTCGTGGTGGGCGGAGCGAGTTCAACTGAAGGATGGTGAGTATCGCGGGGCCCGTGCCAGGTGTCGATCGGATCGCGACCCCCGTGTACAGCAGTGAGCGTCGACCCCTCCCGCACGTCCGTGGTCATGAAGTATCTGCAACCTGAGCGAAACTTGAAGGCACTCAACGATCTGCGGTCGTCGAACCACGACCGATTGCAGTGACCTGGCCCTCTCTTGAATGAACGCAACTCGGGCCACGGTCGGACTGGGTTGTCGAACTTCGGCGATCGACCCCGCGGAGATCAACGACGCTGTTCAGCTAGCGGGCGAAGTCGGCGCCGATCGTGAATTGAACGCCCTGCATGCGCATCGCAGCGATCCGGTGGATCCCGTTCGTGATCTGCACGCTATCCGCGTCGATGGGCCACGAGACGAGACTGTCGACCGCCAGACGATTGCGCCGGAGCATCCATCGACTCGCGCGGTCCACTGCCTCGTAGTCATCCAATCGTTCTGCCTCGAACAACTGGGTGACCACTCGATTGACTCGCCGCCAGTTGACACGCGCGGCCCATTTTTCGGTGTCCGGTCGATAGGCCTGTTCTCGCGGCAGCGCATTTATGTCGACCACCACCCAGCGGTGCGTGCGGTTCGGGTTCGATTGCGACTGAAGCCCTGCGAAAGTCCGTCGCCGTCGCTGCAACACTTTGCGGAGCGACCCGCTCATCGCTGCGACAACGTTCCGAATGCCGCGTAGGCCGATGCAAGAAGGAGCAGAGCCCACGCCACGACTTCCCAGTACACGCGACGATAGTTGAAGATCTCGTCGGGATAATCTGCAAGAAGACTCATGATCTCTCGGCGTCGGCGGATGCGACGGATCGGCTGACGCCAGCGGACTTCTTGCATGAGATCGCGAACGGTTGAGAAATGGCGCGCTAACCTCGCGTCGTTGTGCCAGTACATGCTCACCCGCCAGTAGATCTGGACCAGGGTCGCGGCAAGAGCCATCACTGCCGCAACCTTGTTCGGTGACATACGGGAAAGGCTGCCTGCGCCGTCTGACATTTCCTTCTTTCGGTGCGGTCGAATCCTTCGAGATGTGCAGTTGTCGGAGACAAACGTGGATTCCCTCGTTGGGATGCAGTGCATGTTGATGTCCACGTTCTGATCGTCACGACGCCGACGAACAGGTCTCGATAGCTCAAAGTTCTCTCGCATCGCACTCGAAGCCACCCCGGTCCATCTTCCCTTGGGTGCATCGTCGGCTTGGTCCGCCGCGTACGGGAAGATGGCGAAATCCCGATGATGACGCTCTTAGCGGTTCGTGGGCTTGCCCACGCGGGCCGGGGAAGCGGGCAGTGTTTCAGGTGTCGAGCAAAGGATGACAAGCCTCGCGAGGGACGTGCTGCGTCGTGACCTGTGGTGGGGCGGGTGGGGCTCGAACCCACGACCCAAGGATTATGAGTCCTCTGCTCTGACCGGCTGAGCTACCGCCCCAGGGGTGCACAGCCTAGCGAGCGGGCAGACTGGGCCCATGACCGACGCCGTGATCGCCGACCTGGACGGGACGTTGGTCGACGTGTCGTCGATCCTGCACCACGTGGCGGGGGACGAGCGCGACTTCGCGGCCTTCCACTCGGCGTCGCGCGACTGCCCGCCGCGGCCGGAGGTGGTCGAGGCGGTGCGTGCGGCGCACGAGCAGGGGCGTGCGGTGCTGGTGGTGACGTCGCGGGAGTTCGTGTGGCGCGACCTGACGCTGGACTGGCTGCAGCAGCACGACGTGCCCTACGACCAGCTCGAGAAGGACGGCTACCGCGTGGTCGAGGCGTGGGAGGACGCGGAGGACATCGCCGACCTGTGGCGCTCACGGGGCATCGACGTGCACGTGGTCGGCTGAGCCGGCCGCGACGTCGCGCTCAGAGGCCGAACATGCCCCGCTGGTCGGCCGGCACGAGGTCGAGGAACTCGGGGTGGTCGCGGATCACCTTGGGCACGAACGGGCAGAACGGCAGCACCTGCGCGTCGCGCTCGGCCAGCTCGCGCAGGGTGCCGACGATGAGCTCCGAGCCGATGCCGCGACCCTCGAACGCGGGGAGCACGCGGGTGTGGGGCAGGGCGTACACGTCGCCGTCGGCGCGGTAGTCGACCCAGCCGGCGAGCTCGTCGTCGACGGTGATCTCGAAGCGGGAAGCGCTCGGGTTGTCCTGCACGACGGAGGTCATGACCTCATCGTCACATGCGCCGCCGACGGTCGCGACCGACCGCTCGGGAGTGTCGCGCCGACGCGGGGGTGGTGCCGAGGAGGCTGCTGTGGCTACCATGGGCGCAACGCGGACTGATGACGCGTGGCTCCGTGAGGTCGCTGGGGAAGGCGGATCTCGAGCTAGGAGGCACGATGAGCATCCCCACCCGTGGAGTCCTGTATGTCCACTCCGCGCCGTCCGCGCTGTGCCCGCACGTCGAGTGGGCGGCCGCGGGCGTCCTCGGCGACAGCGTCGACCTCGACTGGCAGTCCCAGCCCGCGGAGGCCGGCACGTACCGGGCCGAGCTGTCGTGGCAAGCCCCGGCAGGGTCCGCTGCGGCCCTCGCGTCGGCGATGCGTGGCTGGGACCGGCTCCGCTTCGAGGTCACCGAGGAGCCGACCGCCGCGAGCGAGGGGGCACGGTTCTCCTTCACCCCGACCCTCGGCATCTTCCACGCGATGACCGGCCTGCACGGCGACGTCCTCATCCCCGAGGACCGCATCAAGGCGTTCCGGGTCAAGGCGGCGCTGGGTGAGATCACCATGGACGAGGCGCTCGACGGTCTGCTCGGGGTGGCGTGGGACGCCGAGCTCGAGCCGTTCCGGCACGCCGGTGAGGGCGCTCCGGTCCGCTGGCTGCACCAGGTCGTCTGACCCGGCGCGCTCGCTCAGCCGATCGTGACCTTCGCGGACGGCGACGCGGTGTTGCTGTCCTCGTGGAACACGCGGAACTCCCGCTCGCCGGGACGTGACGTGTAGATCTGGGTCTGGAACCGGCCGCCCTCGCGGGTCTGCAGCGAGACGGGGAAGTCCTCCCAGTCGGCGCCCGGGTCGCGGGACTGCACCTGCAGCAGCTGGCCCTCGCCGAGGGAGGGGAACCGTCCGGAGATCGTGAACCGCTGGCCGGCGGCGATGCGGTCGCTCTCGACCGAGAACGTCGGCTTCTCCTCCGGCTCCTGCGTCGCGGACGGCGTCGGCGACGGGCTCGCCGACGGGCTGCTCGACGGCGTCGCAGGGGCGGTCGGGCCGGAGATCGGCGGCAGCTCGACACCGCCCAGACCCGTCGCGCGCACCACGGTGGCGCCGGCGAAGCCGAGGCCTCCGCCGATCACGAGACCGGCCACGACGAACCACATGGCGAGCCGCCAGAGCGCGTCGGCGCGGCCCGCGAGGCTGCGCTCGCCCGGTGCCCGCTCGCGACCCTCGGCGCCGAGGGTCACCGCCACGGCAGGACCACGACGACCACGGCGGCCGGCAGGTCGGTGCTCGACGACGGCACGGACGGCGTCGTCGACGGTCACGAGCGTGTCGACCGTGGCGTCCTCGAGGTGGACGCCGAAGCGACGACCCAGCTCGTCGGCGACCTCGACGGCGGCGAGCGAGTCGACGCCGAGGTCCTCGAGGCGGGCGTCGTCGCGCACCTCGTCGGGGGTGCACTCGACGACGGTCACGAGGATGTCGGTCAGCTGTGCGCGGACCTCGGCTGGGGTGGGCACGGCGCCAGTCTAACGAGCCACTCGACGTGCTCGGTTCCGGCGCGGCCGAACCCGCCACCTCCTACGATGGGTCGATGACCAGCGGCGACGACCTGCAGTTCGTGGTGGTGCACGGCTACCGTCGCGCCTACCGACGCAAGGGCAAGGGGCCGGCCCTGCTCCTACTGCACGGCCTGGGTTGTGAGTCCAGCACCTGGGAGCCCGTCATGGACGCGCTCGCGGAGCACTACACGGTGATCGCGCCCGACCTGCTCGGCCACGGCGAGTCCGACAAGCCCGACGCCGACTACTCGCTCGGCGGCTACGCCAACGGCATGCGCGACCTGCTGACGATCCTCGGCATCAACAAGGTGACGGTCGTGGGCCACAGCTTCGGCGGTGGGGTGGCGATGCAGTTCGCCTACCAGTACCCCGACCGCACCGAGCGGATCGCGCTGGTGTCGTCGGGTGGCCTCGGCAAGGAGGTCACGCCGCTCATCCGCTTCCTGACCCTGCCCGGCAGTGGCACGGCGCTCGGCCTCGCGACCCTGCGCCCGTGGCGCCGGGCGGTCGCCGCCAGCATGCGCGGACTCTCGCGCACGGGCGTCCGTCAGCTGCGCGACCTCGGCGAGGTGGCCGCGATCTACGAGTCCTTCGCCGACCCGCGGGCCCGCCACGCGGTGCAACGCGTCACGAGCCACGTGCTCGACTGGCGCGGCCAGTTCGTCACGATGATCGACCGGACCTACCTGGCGCGCATCATCCCCGTGCTCGTCGTCTGGGGCGCCGACGACCTCGTCATACCCGCCTCGCACGCCGATGTCGCACGCAGCCAGGCGTGGTCGCACGTGCACGTGCTGCCCGACGCGGGCCACTTCCCGCACCGCGACCACCCGGAGCAGTTCGCGCAGATCCTCCACGACTTCGTGGCCGCGACCGACCCGGCCACCTACCACCGCAGCACCTGGCGCGCGATGCTGCGCCAGGGTCAGCCCGTGATGGACCCGGAGCCGCCGCCGGGACCGGGCGCGGTGACCGTGGCCGGCTGAACCGGCTGAACCGGCTGGACCGGCTGCTCGTCGACCGGCGCCAGGCCTCGTCGCTTGCGCCGCCCTCGGTTCCCCGACGCCCAGGCGCCCAGCGACACCGACGCCCAGCCGATGACGATGCCGGCGATGTCGTCGGCCAGGTAGTGCCAGCCGAAGTAGATGGTCGCCAGGACGGTGACCACGAAGAACGCCCAGGTGATCGCGCGGATCGCGAGCTTCTGGCCGGTGCGCTGCATGAACAGCGCCGCGGTGAACGTCACCGAGACGTGCAGCGAGGCGAAGCCCGCGACGCCGTGGATCTTCTCGCTCGCCCACGGGTCGGTGAGCACGTCGACCCTGTTGCGGAACAACGAGCGTTGCAGCTCGGTGACGTCGGTCGTGGCGAGGTCCCAGTACATCGACGGCTGCGCGAACGCCGGGCCGAGGGTCGGGAGCGCGTAGTAGCTGAGGACGCCGAGGATCCAGTTGAGGCACAGCGCCGTGGCGTACCAGGCGCCGATCGAGAAGTCGCGGTTGAGCACCAGGAAGGCGCCCAGCGTGATGGGGATGAGCGGCAGGTAGGCGATGTACGCGAACGACAGCACGTGCGCCATCACGTCGGTGCCGAGCAGGTTGTGCAGGACCGTGGCCGGGTTGTGGCCGAACATGAGCCAGTGGTCGAGCTCGAGGAGCTGGCGGTCGAACAGCACGCCCTCGCGGTACGTGGGCAGGTAGCTCTTGAGGTTGCGGTAGCTGACGTAGCTCGCGTAGAAGGTGATCAGTCCGGTCGCGATGTAGCCGACCCGCTTGAGCGACCACTCCTCCCGCACCACCTCGCGCGCGCCCTCGCCGATCTGCTTCCAGCCGCGACGACGCACGGCGGCGGGCACGATGCCGGCGGCGAAGAACAGCAGCGCCAGCAGCGGGAGGCGCACGTACGCCGGTCCGAGGAACCCCTCGGGGTCCTTCATGGGCAGATCGAGGTAGAGGGAGGAGAACACCGCGGCGCCCGTGACCGCCACGGACAGCGCGACGGCAAAGGTGTACGGCCAACGACGCATGGGCAACATCCTAGGGTGCATCGGCTAGGAGTTCCCTGAGACGCCGACCGTCGCGGTCGGCGCCCCAGGGCGGTTCGTCAGGCGTCGCCGCCCTCCTGGGCGACACCGCGGGTGGCGGTCGGGTCGTCGATGCGCAGCGACGTGAAGGCGTCGCGCACGACCGACTGCTCGACGAGCTCCTGCTGCGCGAGGCTCTGCAGCACCGAGACGACGATCGACTCCGCGTCGATCTGGAACACGCGACGTGCGGCGGCGCGCGTGTCGGCGAAGCCGAAGCCGTCGGCGCCCAGCGACTGCCACGGTCCGGGGACCCAGCGGGCGATCTGGTCGGGGACGGCCCGCATGTAGTCGCTCACCGCGAGCGTGACGTTCGCGTGGTCCATGAGCTGCGTCGTGATCCACGGGACCCGCTGGTACTCGCCCGGGTTGTTGAGGTTCCACTTCTCGGCGGCGACCGCGTCGCGCGCGAGCTCGTTCCACGACGTGACGGACCAGACGTCGGCCTTCACGTCGTACTGCTCGGCGAGCATCTCCTGCGCCTTCAGCGCCCACGGCAGCGCGACGCCCGAGGCCATGATCCGGGCCGTGTGCCGACCGCGCTCGCCGCGGCGGTACAGGTAGGCGCCCTTGAGCAGCGCGTCGACGTCGAGGTCCTCCGGCTCGGCCGGCTGGTTGATCGGCTCGTTGTAGACCGTCAGGTAGTAGAGGACGTCCTCGCCGTGCGGACGGTCGTCGGACGTGCCGTACATGCGACGCATGCCGTCCTTGACGATGTGCGCAATCTCGTAGCCGTACGCGGGGTCGTAGTGCACGACCGCCGGGTTGGTCTGCGCGATGAGGGGGGAGTGGCCGTCGGCGTGCTGGAGGCCCTCACCGGTCAGCGTCGTGCGACCCGCGGTGGCACCGATGAGGAACCCGCGCGCGAGCTGGTCGGCCATCGCCCAGATCGAGTCGGCGGTCCGCTGGAAGCCGAACATCGAGTAGAAGAGGTAGACGGGGATCATCGGCTCGCCGTGCGTGGAGTAGGCGCTGCCGGCCGCGATCGCCGACGCCATCGCGCCGGCCTCGCTGATGCCCTCGTGCAGCAGCTGGCCCTTCTCGGACTCCTTGTAGGCCAGGAGCAGCTTGCGGTCGACCGACTCGTACGTCTGGCCGGCCGGGTTGTAGATCTTCGCCGACGGGAACATCGAGTCCATGCCGAACGTGCGGTACTCATCGGGCGCGATGGGGACGATGCGGCGGCCGATCTCGGGGTCCTTCATGAGGTCGCGCAGGAGGCGCACGAAGGCCATCGTCGTCGCGATCTGCTGCTTGCCCGAGCCCTTGGAGAGCGCCGAGTAGGTGTCGGGCTCCGGGAGCTTGACCGACGCGGGATCGACCCGACGCGACGGGAGTCCGCCGCCCAGCGCGTCGCGGCGGGCGCGCATGTACTGGATCTCCTCGCTGTCCTCGCCCGGGTGGTAGAACGGCGCGAGGTTGTCGCCCTCGATCTGCGCATCGCTGACCGGGATGTTGAGCCGGTCGCGGAAGCCCTTGAGGTCGTCCTTCGTCAGCTTCTTCATCTGGTGCGTGGCGTTGCGGCCCTGGAAGGACTCGAGCAGCCAGCCCTTGATGGTGTGCGCCAGGATCACGGTCGGCTGGCCGGTGTGCTTCTGGGCGGCGTCGAACGCGGCGTAGACCTTGCGGTAGTCGTGGCCGCCGCGCGGCAGGCGCTCGATGTCCTCGTCGCTCAGGTGCTCGACCATGGCGCGCAGGCGCGGGTCGGGGCCGAAGAAGTTCTCGCGGTTGTACGCGCCGGACTCCACCGACAGCGTCTGGAACTCACCGTCGGGCGTGCGGTTCATCTGGTTGACAAGCACGCCGTCGACGTCGCGGGCGAGGAGGTCGTCCCACTCTCGGCCCCACACGACCTTGATCACGTTCCAGCCGGCGCCGCGGAAGTACGACTCCAGCTCCTGGATGATCTTGCCGTTGCCGCGCACCGGGCCGTCGAGCTGCTGCAGGTTGCAGTTGATGACGAACGTGAGGTTGTCGAGCTCCTCGCGCGCGGCGAGGCCGATGGCGCCGAGCGACTCCGGCTCGCCCATCTCGCCGTCGCCGAGGAACGTCCACACGTGCTGCTGGCTGGTGTCCTTGATGCCGCGGTCGTGCAGGTAGCGGTTGAACCGCGCCTGGTAGATGGAGTTGATGCCGCCGAGACCCATGGAGACCGTCGGGAACTCCCAGTAATCGGGCATGAGACGCGGGTGCGGGTAGGACGACAGTCCCTGGCCCGGGCCGTGGGAGTGCTCCTGGCGGAAGCGGTCGAGCTGCTGCTCGCTCAGGCGGCCCTCGAGGTAGGAGCGGGCGTAGATGCCGGGCGCTGCGTGGCCCTGGAAGTAGATGTGGTCGCCGCCGCCGGGGTGGTCCTTGCCGCGGAAGAAGTGGTTGAAGCCGACCTCGTAGAGGCTGGCCGCCGACTGGTAGCTGGCGATGTGGCCGCCCACGCCGAGGCCGGGCCGGTTCGCGCGCGAGACCATGACGGCCGCGTTCCAGCGGATGTAGGAGCGGATGCGTCGCTCGATCGCCTCGTTGCCGGGGAACCACGGCTCGTGCTCGGGCGGGATCGTGTTGATGAAGTCGGTGCTGCGCAGCGCCGGCACGCCGACGTTCTGCTCGCGGGCCCGCTCGAGGAGCTTGAGCATGACGTAGCGGGCGCGGGAGCGGCCTCGCTCGTCGACCATCTGGTCCAGTGAGGCGAGCCACTCGGACGTCTCGTCGGGATCGATGTCGGGCAGCTGCGTCGGCAGCCCCTCGTGGATGACAGCGGGGCGCTCGGTGGGGGACTGGCCGGTGGGCATGTGCGACTCCTGGGACGTCTTGTGGACCTCTCCATCTTTCCACGCCGGATTCGCTAGGGTGACACCGGCGGACGTTGTGAACATCTACCGATCAGTAGGAAAATCCCCTACTTTGCAGTAGGTTCTCGACCACCGCCGCACCCGACCCGGTCCCGGGCGGCACCGCCCCTCCAGGCGTGCCAGAGTGGGACCACACCACCGGACGAACTGAGGAGAACCGTTGGACGCCGCGAGGCTGGGCTTCAGCCCCGACACCGTCATCCAGGAGCTGGGCTGGGACGAGGACGTCGACAACGAGCTCCGCTCCGCGATCGAGGAGATCGTGGGCCACGCACTCGTCGACGGTGAGTCCGACGAGGTGGTCGACGGCGTCATCCTCTGGTGGCGCGACGACGACGGCGACCTCGTCGACGCGTTGTTCGACGCGCTCTCCGACCTCGCCGAGGGCGGGTCGATCTGGGTGCTGACGCCCAAGGTCGGGCGACCGGGCTACGTGACCGGCGCCGACATCGCCGAGGCGGCTCCCGTCGCGGGCCTGTCGACGACCACGACCTCCTCGGCGTCGGCCGAGTGGGCCGCCACCAAGCTCTCCACCCACAAGCGCTGAGTCCCAGGGTTCTTCGCGGCCCGCGCTGGGGCTCCGGAGGTTCGTCGCGTCCTAGGCTGGGGCCATGACGATCGACGTAGGCCAGACCGCCCCCGACTTCACCCTCAAGAGCCAGCACGGCGAGGACGTCGCCCTGTCGTCCTTCCGCGGACGTCCCGTGGCGCTCGTGTTCTTCCCGTTCGCCTTCAGCGGCATCTGCACCGGTGAGCTCTGCGAGATCCGCGACAACATCGGCGCCTTCGCCGACAGCGACGTCGAGGTGCTCGCGATCTCCTGCGACCACTTCTTCTCCAACCGCGCCTTCGCCGACGCGGAGGGCCTCACGTTCCCCGTGCTGAGCGACTTCTGGCCGCACGGCGAGGTCAGCCGCGCCTACGGCATCTTCAACGAGGGCGCGGGCGCGCCCGAGCGCGGCACCTACCTCGTCGACGCCGAGGGCGTCCTGCGCTGGAAGGTGGAGCACCCCATCGGCCAGGCGCGCGACTTCGACGCCTACCGCGCCGCGCTGGCCGAGCTCTGATGCTCGCCGCGTTCAGCGTCAGCCCGGTCAGCGCCGACGAGTCGGGGTCGGTGGCGGCCGCAGTCGCCGAGGCCGTGCGGGTCGTCCGTGCGTCGGGCCTGCCGTGCGAGACAACGTCGATGTTCACGACGATCGAGGGGGAGTGGGACGAGGTGATGGCGGTGGTGAAGGCTGCCGTCGACGCCGTCGCGGCGGTCTCGTCGCGGGTCTCGCTCGTGCTGAAGGCGGACATCCGTCCGGGGTTCACGGGCCAGCTGACGGCCAAGGTCGAGCGGCTGGAGGCGCACCTGCGCGACGACGGCTGAATTCGCCCGAGTTTCCCGCCCAAACGGCTGCGCGCGACACCCGTGCTGCGCCATGATGGGGGTGCTGCGGCCGCCCGGGACCCGAGACCCCGGCGGCCGCAGCCTCTGTCTGTCGGGGACCAGGTCGTCGCGCTCGCGTGCGGTAGGGTTCCCAGGCGTCCGACGCACTCGCCGGATGCACCCGGGGCGAATAGCTCAGCTGGTCAGAGCACTCGGCTTACACCCGAGCGGTCGGGGGTTCGAGTCCCTCTTCGCCCACCCGAGGACCCCGTCCGCCGGGTCGTCTCAGCCCTGCGGGCAGGACGAGCGGACGAGGCGCTCGATCTGCGCCAGACCGTCCGCGACGCCGTCGCCCTCGGCCTGGGCAACGACGGCCACGCCGTAGCGGTCGTGCAGGAGGCGGTATGCCCGCTCGACGTCACCGTCGACCAGCGCGACGATGCCGGCAGGGGTGCTGCGGGCGAGGCGCACGACGACGTCGTCGGTGCGCAGGCCACCGACCTTCTCCACGACGTCCTTCGCCGCGTCCGTCGTGCGGTCCTGCCCGCACTGCAGGTCCGGAGCGGTCACGGTGGCGGGCGCACCCGAGCAGCCGAGGAGCAGGACGAGGGTGCCGACGGCGAGCGCGCGACGCATGCGCCCACTGTCGTCCACAGGGCGCGACGCGGCAAGGAGCCGGTGTCGGCAGCGCCTGACACGATGACCGGGTGACCACCTCCACCGCCACCGCCACGGACGCGCTCGACGCCCTGCGTCGCCTCACCGGCCGACCCGACGCCCAGTTCCACGACGGGCAGCTCGAGGCGATCACGGCCCTCGTCGACGACCACCGGCGCGCGCTCGTCGTCCAGCGCACCGGCTGGGGGAAGTCGGCGGTCTACTTCGTCGCGACCTCGCTGCTGCGCGCGCGGGGCACCGGTCCCACGCTCCTGGTGTCCCCGCTCATCGCCCTCATGCGCGACCAGGTCGCCGCCGCCGCGCGCGCCGGGGTGCGGGCCGTCTCGATCAGCTCGGCCAACGCGCACGAGTGGGACGACGTGCGGGCCCGGCTCGACGCCGACGACGTCGACGTGCTGCTCGTGTCGCCCGAGCGCCTCACCAACCCCCGGTTCCGCGACGAGCAGCTGCCCGAGCTGCGCCGCCGCATCGGCCTGCTCGTCGTCGACGAGGCGCACTGCATCTCCGACTGGGGCCACGACTTCCGGCCCGACTACCGACGCCTCGCCGACCTCATCGACTCGATGCCCGACGGCGTGCCGGTGCTGGCCACCACCGCCACCGCCAACCAGCGGGTGGTCACCGATGTCGAGGAGCAGCTCGGTGCCTCCGGGCCCACACCCTCACGGTCTCGGCGGCGGAGGACCTCGCGCGGCTGCTCACCGAGGCGGGGCACGAGGTGGCGGCCTACACGGGACGCACCGACCCCGACGAGCGCGTGCGGCTCGAGCAGGCGCTGAAGGACGACCAGTTGAAGGCCCTCGTCGCCACCAGCGCGCTCGGCATGGGCTTCGACAAGCCCAACCTGGGCTTCGTCGTGCACCTCGGGGCGCCGTCCTCGCCCGTCGCGTACTACCAGCAGGTCGGCCGCGCGGGCCGCGCCACGGAGTCCGCCGACGTCCTGCTGCTGCCCGGGCCGGAGGACGCCGACATCTGGCGCTACTTCGCGACGGCGTCGATGCCGACGCAGGCCAAGGTCGACGCGGTGCTCGGCGCCCTGGGCAGCACGCCCACGTCGGTCGCTGCGCTGGAGGCGCAGGTCGACATCCGTCGCACACCGCTCGAGCTGCTGCTCAAGGTGCTCGACGTCGACGGTGCCGTGCGCCGTGTGCAGGGCGGCTGGGTCAGCACGGGGGAGCCGTGGGTCTACGACGCGCAGCGGTACGAGCGCATCGCACAGGCGCGCGAGGCCGAGCAGGAGGCCATGCTCGAGTACCAGGCCGGTCGCACCTGCCGGATGGAGCTGCTGCAGCGCCAGCTCGACGACCCGACCGCCGCGCCCTGCGGCCGCTGCGACGTGTGCGCAGGCCCCTGGTACCCGACGAGCACCGACGGCGAGGCCGTCGCGCGGGCCACGCAGTCGCTCGACCGTGTGGGGGTGCCCGTCGACCCTCGGGCGCAGTGGCCGTCCGGCGTCGGCCGGCTCGGGGTGGACGTCTCGGGTCGCATCCCGCCCGCGGAGCGGCCCGAGACCGGGCGGGTGGTCGCACGACTCACCGACCTTGGCTGGGGCGGCACGTTGCGCGAGCTGTTCGCCACGGGCGCGCCCGACGTCGCCGTGCCGGAGTCGCTGCTCGGTGCCTGTGCGCGGGCGCTGCGCGACTGGCCCTGGGCGGAGCGGCCGGTGGCGGTCGTCGCGATGCCGTCGGTCGCGCGCCCCACGTTGGTCGCATCGGTGGCCGAGGGGCTCGCGCGGCTCGGCCGACTCCCGCTGCTGCCGACCCTGCAGCTGGCGCCGGGCGCACCCCCGGCCACGCAGGGAGGCAACAGCGCGTTCCGGCTGGCGGGCGTGTGGGGGCGGTTCGTCGTACCCGACGACCTGCAGCAGGCGCTCGCCGGGCTCTCCGGTCCGGTTCTGCTCGTCGACGACCTCGTCGACAGCCGCTGGACCATGGCCGTGGCGTCGCGCGAGCTGCGCCTCGCCGGGGCCGACGCGGTGCTGCCGTTCGCGCTCGGCTCGGTGGGGTAGGGCCGCGGTCGGGTCGTAGGGTGGCCGCCATGCCGACCTTGCGTGACGTCGTCCGCGTGCTCGACGAGCTCTACGACCCGCGGTGGGCCGACGACTGGGACGCCGTGGGCACCGTCGTCGGCGACCCGGACGCCGAGGTGTCACGCATCCTCCTCGCCGTCGACCCCGTCCAGGCGGTCGCCGACGAGGCCGTCGCCCGCGGAGCCGACCTCCTCCTCACGCACCACCCCCTGTACCTCAAGGGCGTCACGTCGGTCGCTGCCACGACGCCGAAGGGCCGGGTCGTGCACACCCTCGCCTCGCACGAGGTGGCCCTGCACACCTGTCACACCAACGCCGACTCGCCGCCGCTCGGCGTCTCGGAGTCGATGGCCCTGGCCCTCGGGCTCACCGACGTCCGCCCGCTCGACGTCGACACCGATCCAGGGCTCGACGCGTGGGTCGTGCACGTGCCGCGCGCCGACGCCGACGCGGTGGCCGCTGCCATGCACGAGGCGGGTGCCGGCAGCATCGGCGACTACGACTCGGCGGTCTTCCGTTCCGACGGCACGGGCTCGTTCCGGCCGCTCGCCGGCGCCAACCCGGCGATCGGCGAGGTCGGGGCGCTCGAGCACGTCGAGGAGACCCGCCTCGAGCTCGTGGCCCCGGCCGCGGTGCGTGAGTCCGTCCGCTCCGCCCTGCTGCAGGCCCACCCCTACGAGGAGGTCTCCTACCTCCTCCTGCCCACGGCAGCGCGACCGAGCGACCGCGGCAGCGGACGCATCGGCGTGCTCGCGCAGCCCACGACGCTGGGGGAGTTCGTCGAGCACGTCCACCGCACCCTCCCCGCGCACGGCAGCGCCACCCGCGTGGCCGGCGACCTCGACCGGACGGTGCGCACGGTCGCGCTGTGCGGCGGATCGGGCGACTTCCTGCTGTCGACGGCCGACGCGGCCGGCGCCGACGTCTACGTCACGTCCGACCTGAAGCACCACCCGGTGAGCGAGCACCTCGAGCGTCCGGGGGCATGCGCCGTCGTCGACGTGCCGCACTGGGCGGCGGAGTGGACGTGGCTGCCGGTGGCGGCGTCCGCACTGCAGGACCGGCTGGGCGATACGGTTGACGTCCACGTGTCGACGCTCGTGACCGATCCTTGGTCGCACGCGCTGGCTCCCGCACCCAGGAGGACCCCCTGAAAGCCGAACCGTCCGCCCAGCAGACCCTGCTGGAGCTGCAGACCCAGGACTCCGCCCTCGCCCGTCTGCAGCACCGACGCGGCACCCTGCCCGAGATCGCGCGCATCGAGGAGCTGACGCAGGAGGTCGCGCAGCTGCGCGGGCGCCAGATCGAGGTCGAGACGAAGGTCAGCGACCTCGCCCGGGTGCAGGCGAAGGCCGAGGCGGAGGTCGAGCAGGTCAAGGCGCGACGCACGCGCGACGAGGAGCGTCTCTCCTCCGGGGCGATCACCAACCCCAAGGACCTCGAGAACCTGCAGCACGAGCTGGGTGCGCTCGAGCGCCGCATCGGGACGCTCGAGGACGAGGAGCTCACCGTCATGGAGGACCTCGAGATCGCCGAGGCGGAGCTGCGTGCCGTCACGGCCGACCACGACGCCCTGGTCGCGGAGCTCGAGCACGTCACCGCGGCGCGCGACGCCGCCGTCGCCGCCATCGACGACGAGATCGTCTCGGTGCAGAGCGAGCGCGAGTCGACCGCGCCGGCCGTCCCGAAGGACCTCCTGGCGCTCTACGACAAGGTCCGGGGCCAGTACGGCGGGCTCGGCGCTGCCGCGCTGCGGGCGCGTCGCTGCGAGGGATGCCGCCTGGAGCTCAACGGGGCCGACCTGCGCGAGCTGGCAGCCCGCCCGGAGGACGACGTCCTGCGCTGCCCCGAGTGCAGCCGCATCCTCGTCCGGACGGCCGAGTCCGGGCTGTGAGTACCACCCGCGTCGTCGTCGAGGCCGACGGCGGGTCACGGGGCAACCCGGGACCCGCCTCCTACGGAGCCCTCGTGCGCGACGCGGACACCGGCGAGGTGATCGCCACGCGGGGCGAGACGATCGGCACCGCCACCAACAACGTCGCCGAGTACCGCGGCCTCATCGCCGGTCTCGAGCTCGCGGCCGAGCACGCACCGGGTGCCGACGTCGAGGTCCGCATGGACTCCAAGCTGGTCGTCGAGCAGATGGCGGGCCGATGGAAGGTCAAGCACCCCTCGATGCAGCCGCTCGCGGCGCAGGCCCGAGAGCTCGCAGGAGCGGTCACGGACTGGACGTGGGTGCCGCGGGAGCGCAACGCCGCCGCCGACGCGCTCGCGAACGAGGCGCTCGACGCGCAGGCGCGCACGGGCAAGCCCGCCGTCGTCGGCCCCGGCGTCCGGCAGGAGACCAGCGCCCCACGACCCGCCGACGACG
>NZ_LUNF01000006.1:0-2520 GCF_001626145.1 Aeromicrobium sp. REDSEA-S32_B7 | reverse complement strand
GCGGGTGTACTGCGTGATCTTGGTCTGGCCGGCCTGGCCCTCCTTCTTGAGGGCCTCCAGCCGGGGGATCACCACGACGAGCAGCTGCAGGATGATGCTCGCGGTGATGTAGGGCATGATCCCGAGCGCGAACACCGTGAGCTGGAGCAGTGCTCCACCGGAGAAGAGGTTCACCAGGCTGTACAGGCTGGCGTTGTCGCCGCTGGCAGCCAGGTCGATGCACTGCTGGACGTTGGCGACGTTGACACCCGGGGCCGGCAGCTGCGAGCCGGCCCGGAAGATCACGATGATCATCAGGACGAACAGCAGCTTGCGACGCAGGTCGGGCGTCCTGAAAGCATTGGCGAAGGCGCCGAGCACGAGTTCCTCTTTCTCCACACAGGTGTGGCTCCCAGGGCGTGCCCAGGAAGCCTCGGGAAGCCTAACAGGCGGTCTCCCGTCGGACCGGTCAGGTGCTCCTACAGCAAAGGCGCGGGAGCGCCGCCGAGTGGCGGTGCTGCCCGCGCCCTTGCGTCGGAGACTGCGTCAGACCGTGGTGGTCGAGCCGCCTGCGGCCTCGATCTTGGTGACGGCGGAGGCGGAGAACGCGTTCGCGGTCACGTCGACCTTGACCGAGATCTCGCCCTGCCCGAGCACCTTGACCGGCTGGTTGCGGCGGACCGCACCCTTGGCGACCAGGTCCTCGACCGTCACGGCGCCACCCTCGGGGAACAGCGCGCTGATCTTGTCGAGGTTGACGACCTGGAACTCCACCTTGAAGGGGTTCTTGAAGCCCTTCAGCTTGGGGAGCCGCATGTGGATCGGCATCTGGCCACCCTCGAAGGCGACCGGGACCTGGTAGCGGGCCTTGGTGCCCTTGGTACCGCGACCGGCGGTCTTGCCCTTGGACGCCTCACCGCGACCCACACGGGTCTTGGCGGTCTTGGCGCCGGGCGCCGGCTTGAGGTTGTGAAGCTTGAGCGTCATGTCACTCGACCTCCTCGACCGTCACCAGGTGACGGACGGCCTGGACCATGCCCCGGATCTCCGGGCGGTCCTCCTTGACGACGACATCGCCGATCCGCTTGAGACCGAGCGTGCGCACGGTCTCGCGCTGGTTGGGCTTGCTGCCGATCGTCGACTTCATCTGCTGGATCTTCAGCTGAGCCATCAGGAGGACACCTCCTGCGACACACCGGCGGGGACCTCGATGCGCGCCTTGAGCAGCGCAGCCGGGGTGACCTCCTCGACGGTGAGGCCACGACGGGCAGCGACGGCCTCGGGCTGCTCGAGCATCCGCAGCGCCTCGACGGTCGCGTGCACGATGTTGATCTGGTTCGACGACCCGAGCGACTTGCTCAGGATGTCGTGGATGCCGGCGCACTCGAGCACCGCACGCACCGGGCCACCGGCGATCACACCGGTACCGGGCGCGGCCGGACGCAGCATGACGACACCGGCCGCCTTCTCGCCCTGGACCGGGTGCGGGATGGTGCCCTGGATGCGGGGGACGCGGAAGAAGTTCTTCTTCGCCTCCTCGACACCCTTGGCGATCGCCGCGGGCACCTCCTTGGCCTTGCCGTAGCCGACGCCGACCAGACCCTCACCGTCGCCGACGACCACGAGGGCGGTGAAGCTGAAGCGACGACCACCCTTCACGACCTTGGCGACACGGTTGATCGCAACGACGCGCTCGATGTAGGCGGTCTTGTCCGCGCCCTGGTTGCCGCGACGGTCGTCGCGTCCACGGCGCTCGCCACCGCGCTGTCCGCGCTGGGCTCCGCTCATGAGACTTTCCTCTTCTCTCTTGCTCTTCGTGCGATCAGAAGGTCAGGCCGCCCTCACGGGCGGCGTCGGCCAGGGCCGCGACGCGACCGTGGTACTTGTTGCCGGCGCGGTCGAAGACGACCCCGTCGACCCCAGCAGCCTTGGCGCGCTCGGCGACGAGCTCGCCGACCTTCTTCGCCTTGGCGGTCTTGTCGCCGGTCGTGGACCGCACGTCGGCCTCCATGGTGGAGGCGCTGGCCAGCGTCTTGCCGACCAGGTCGTCGACGACCTGGACCGAGATGTGCTTGGACGAGCGGGTGACGACCAGGCGCGGACGCTCTGCGGTGCCCCGGATCTTCTTGCGACCACGGACCTGGCGGCGCAGGCGCGCCCGGGTCTTGGTAGCGGTGTGCTTGTGGTTCGACAGCGCGATACCCATGGTCACTTACCAGCCTTTCCGACCTTGCGGCGGATGTGCTCGCCGGCGTAGCGCACGCCCTTGCCCTTGTACGGCTCGGGCTTGCGGAGCTTGCGGATGTTGGCGGCGACCTCGCCGACCAGCTGCTTGTCGATGCCCTGGACACCGAGCTTGGTCGGACCCTCGACCGCGAAGGTGATGCCCTCCGGGGCGTCGAAGATGATCGGGTGGCTGTACCCGAGCTGGAACTCCAGCTGGGTCGGGCCCTTGGACAGGACGCGGTAGCCGACGCCGACGATCTCGAGCTTCTTCTCGTAGCCCTCGGTGACACCCACGACCATGTTGTTGATCAGGGT
>NZ_LUNF01000059.1:551-9975 GCF_001626145.1 Aeromicrobium sp. REDSEA-S32_B7 | reverse complement strand
GGCGACGTTCCCCTACGACCCCCACGAGTTCTTCAGGCTGCCCCTGCTGAGCGGCACTCTCTCTACACGGAACGGGTGCGTCGTGATCGGGACAGGGACGGAGGTCGTGGTCCCTGCCTTCGCTCAGACGCTGGTCTCGTGGGGACGGGACCACGCTCGTCCGGCGTCGGGCGGACGGGACCCGGGAGGCCGAGCGTCTCGGGGACGAGATCGAGGTGGGCGGCGTCGTCAGGTCGCTCGCGAGCGGCGCGTCCGAGGAGTCGGTGACGCTCCCGCCGGCCTGTGCCGCCCTGCGCGGGGCGCAGTTCGTCAAGGTCGTGCCGTGAGGCGTCTGCGGCACGGCCGAAAACCTGAGACAATGCTCAGACTCGCGTCCTGCCCGGACCGGGACACCAGGGAGTGTGCTCGTGCCGTGTGCAGGATGTCGCGACGACGTCGAGTCGCTGGACTTCACGATGGCCTTCCAGCCGATCTTCGACGCCGAGCACGGGCGCGTGTGGGGACACGAGGCGCTCGTCCGCGGCCCCGGCGGTGAGTCGGCGATGTCGGTGCTCGGCCAGGTCAACGACCGCAACCGCTACCGGTTCGACCAGGACTGCCGGGTCCGGGCGATCGAGCTGGCCGCACGTCTGTTCCCGGCCGAGGACGACCTGAGGCTCTCCATCAACTTCATGCCGAACGCGGTCTACGAGCCGGTGGCCTGCCTGCGCGCGACCCTGGCCGCGGCCGCTCGTGTCGGCTTCCCGCTCGCCTCCCTCGTCTTCGAGCTCACCGAGGACGAGCGGGTCGACGAGCCTGAGCACCTCGTGGCGATCGTCGACGAGTACCGCCGCCAGGGGTTCACGATGGCCGTCGACGACTTCGGCGCCGGTCACGCCGGGCTCTCCCGCCTCGTCGACCTGCGCCCGGACCTGGTGAAGATCGACATGCACCTCGTACGCGGGATCGACACCGACGCTTCCCGCCAGGCCGTGGTCCAGGCCGTCGTCGTCATGGCATCCACGCTCGACGTCGTCGTCCTGGCCGAAGGGGTGGAGACCGAGGCCGAGTACGCGACCCTCCTGGACCTCGGCGTACCCCTCTTCCAGGGGTACTGGTTCGGTCGCCCCACGCTCGAGGCGCTCTCGCCCGTCCACCCGCGGGCGCAGCACCCCGAGCTCGACCGCACGAGCCACGAGGCCGAACCCCAGCCAGACGAGCCCCGCCACGGCGACGACGCCCGCCCCGTAGAGGACCGGCCAGGTCTGCGTCGCGATGGCGACGGCCCCCGCGACGAGGGCGACGACCAGCAGGACGGCACCGCCGACGACGGCACGCGCGATGGAGCGGCGGGGCTCAGTGCTCATGCGCCGACCGTCGCACGACCGGCGCACCAAGGCACTTCCTACAGGCGCTTGCTCGCGTCGTGCGGACCCTTCGGGTCGACCCAGAAGTCCAGCGCGAGGTCCTCCTCGCGGCCTCCGTTCAGGTAGACCGAGAAGTCGGTGACGCCCTCGGCCTCCAGCACGTCGTCGTCGATGAAGAAGTGGCCCGTGCAGTCGCGGCTGGGGCGGGTGAGGATCGCGTACGCGGCGTCGGCCATGATCGCCGGCGTCCGCGAGCTCGACTCCAGCCCCGGGCCGACGACGTTGCGCACCGCGGCGGTGTCGATGGCCGTGCGGGGCCAGAGCGAGTTGCAGGCGATGCCGTCGGCGCGCAGCTCCTCGGCCAGCCCGAGCGTCACGAGGCTCATCGCGTACTTCGCGATCGCGTAGGCCGTGAACGTGCCGAACCAGCGGGGGTCGGTGCTGATGGGCGGGCTGAGGGTGAGGACGTGCGGGTTGGCCGACGCGCGCAGGTGCGGGATGCACAGCTTCGAGAGCAGGAAGGTCCCACGGGCGTTGATCTGCGTCATGAGGTCGTACTTCTTCATCGAGATGTCCTCGGTGCGGGACAGGTCGATCGCGCTGGCGTTGTTCACGACGACGTCGATGCCACCGAACGTCTCCACGGCTCGGGCGACCGCGTCCTCCACGAACGCGTCGTCGCGGACGTCGCCGACGAGCGGCAGGGCGCGACCGCCCGCCGCCTCGATGGCCGCGGCCGCCGTGTGGATCGTGCCGGGCAGCCGCGGGTGCGGCTCGGAGGTCTTTGCGAGCAGCACGACGTTGGCGCCGTCGCGAGCCGCGCGGACGGCGATCGCCTCGCCGATGCCGCGGCTCCCGCCGGACATGATCATCGTGGTTCCGGCCAGGGTCATGGGTGCCTCCGAGGTGGTCCGCTGTCATCGGTAGCCTGCTGGCGGGATCAGGAACAGTCAAGGCTGATGGTTTCTCTGGAGGCGACGTGGATCGACCCGCGTGGTTCGACGACGCACTCGCCTGCGCGCCGGAGTCCCCGTCCGTCGAGGTCGACGGCGCCACGTGATGCCCGACCGATCCCTCGTCCTCGCCGCCGTCGTGCAGGCGATCATCGGAGAATGGAGACGACCGTGACCGACCCCGAGTCGAGCCCCGACACCGCGTCCGAGCTGCTGCTCCACGACGCCGAGGGCGTCCTCACGATCACCATCAACCGGCCGCAGGTCATGAACGCCGTCGACGGCGCCATGCTCGCGCGGGCCGCCGAGGCCGTGGAGACCACCGACGCCCGCGTCGTCGTGGTCACCGGCGCCGGCGCCGCGTTCAGCGCGGGCGCCGACCTGCGTCGCCTCGAGCGCGGCGGCACGCACGAGAACGGCAACCGGCTCGTCCGGGCGATCGTGGCCACCGAGCGTCCGGTCGTCGCGGCCGTCAACGGGCCCGCCGCCGGCATCGCGATGTCGGTGGCGCTCGCTGCCGACGTCACCGTCGCGCACGAGTCGGCGTACTTCCTCCAGGCGTTCGTCAACATCGGCCTGATGCCCGACGGCGGCGCCACCGAGCTGCTGGCGGCGTCGGTGGGTCGGGCCCGGGCGGCTCGGCTGTCGCTGCTCGGCGAACGTCTCCCCGCGGCGCGGGCGGCGGAGATGGGACTCATCGACCGGTGCTGCGGCGACGACTACGCCGACCAGGTGGCCGGGCTCGTCGCGAAGCTGGCCGGCGGGCCGACGCGTGCCTACGCCGCCACCAAGCAGGCCATGAACGCCACCACGCTGCGCAGCCTCGACGAGACGCTCGAGCGTGAGCTGCGCCTGCAGCGCGAGCTGGCCGACACCGCCGACTCGCAGGAGGGCATCCAGGCCTTCCTCGACAAGCGGCCCGCCCGCTTCGAGGGCCGATGAGCGCGCCGATCGACGTCCTGGAGGGTCTGCTCGCGGACCGCTGGAGCTGTCGCGGCTACACCGACGAGCAGGTCGACACCGCCACCATCGAGAGGCTGCTCGCCGCCGCGCAGCGCACGCCGTCGTGGTGCAACACGCAGCCGTGGCACGTGGTCGTCACGGCCGGCGGCGAGACCGAGCGGCTCAAGCAGGCGATGGCCGACGACGAGCGGTTCGGTCCCGACCTGGAGTTCCCGCCCTCCTACGAGGGCGTGTACGCGGAGCGTCGCCGTGAGTCGGGCTGGCAGCTCTACGAGGCGGTCGGCGTCGTGAAGGGTGACCGGGCGGGCTCGGCCGCCCAGACGATGCGCAACTTCGAGTTCTTCGGCGCACCGCACGTCGCGATCGTGACGACCGCGAAGTCGCTCGGTGTGTACGGCGCGGTCGACTGCGGGCTCTACGTGCAGTCGTTCCTGCTCGCCGCGCAGGCGCTCGGCCTCGGCGCGTGCGCGCAGGCGGCGCTCGCCATGCGATCGGAGCTGTTGCGGGAGTGGTTCGAGCTCGACGACGACCGCCAGGTGGTCTGCGGCATCTCCTTCGGCCACCCCGACCCCGACCACCCCACCGCCTCCTACCGCACCACCCGCGCCCCCCTCGACCAGGCCGCCGACCTCCGCCTCTGACGACTCAGCTGCGGAGGGCGCCGACGCCGAGCACGGCGGCGAGGCCGAGGGCTGACCGGGGGTGGTAGGCGGCGGTCCAGAGCCCGCCGTGCGCAGCTCCGCGCGCCTCGTCCCTCCACGGCTCGGTCTCCGGCTGCAGGCCGGCCCGCAGGTCGTGCACGAGCAGCGCCGCCATGAGCGTGTTCGACGTCGCCGGGTCGAAGATCTCGACGCCGAAGCGGTGCGCGCCCGCGTACGCGGCGGCCAGCGCCTTGTTCTTCACCACCGACCGCGTGCGGGTGGCGGGCGCGACGTTGAGCGACACCGTGGTGCCTGCGGCTCGGGCGTCGGTGGCGCGCCACCGCTGGACGCGCTTGGCCAGGGCGTAGTTCGGGCCCTGCTGAGGCACGAGCGCGTCGCAGAGGCCCGGGTCGGCGCCCGGCGGGTAGTTGCGCTGCAGCAGCCGGCCGCCGCTCACCACCCGCGTCGCGTGCCGGGCCACCCGCCCCACCCGACCCTTGCGGTACGCCTCCTGCGACCGGGCCACCTCCTCGGCGGGCACGGCGAACACGTCGGTCGGGGTGGCGAGGAACGCCAGCGCCGTCCGCGGGTGCTCCGCGACCAGGTGCGCGGCCAGCGCGTCGGCCGCCATCGACACGCGCACGTGCATGGCGCCGTCGGCGTAGCAGTAGTTGCCGAGCACGAGTCGCGACGCCCCGGCGAACGACCCCAGCCAGTGCGCGACGGCCGGCAGCTCGCGGACGAGGTCGGCGCCGACGTCGCAGCCGCCGTCGCCGCGCCCGCTCGTGACGATCCGCGTGGGCACGTGCACCCGACCCGCACCGTCGGTGGCCACCCGGGCGATGCGCTCCTGCACGTCGGCGCGGGGCAGGTCGAGCGCGACGACCTCGGCACCCCAGCGCTGCAGCGCGCGGTACGGACCCATCTCCGCCCCCGCGCCGAGCACCGCCACGACGTCGCCCTCGAGCCGCAGCCAGTCGGGGTTCTCGTGCACACGCCGCACGGCCTCGGCGCACGAGGCCGTCACCACGCCTCGCTCGACCCACGCGTCGAGCTGGCGCAGCAGGGCGTCGCCCCGGAGCCGCTCGCCGCGGTAGGGCAGCGTCAGCTCCGTCTCCGGCTCGGCGCCTCCCTCGAGGGTCGTCGTGTGCAGCACCTGGTCGAGCGGAGCGCCCGCGACGGCGACGTCGAGGTCGACGTCGCCGAACCGCATAGCCGCGTGCGCGCTGCGCAGCCCGGCGGAGGCGATGGCCTGCGCGGCCGCCGCGTCGCCGATCCCCGCCTCGACGGCTCGCCGGAAGTGCTCGAGGTACTGCCGACGCCAGGCGGTCTCCCGCTCGACCGCGCGCGAGCCGACCGGGTCGGCCGCCCGCAGGGCGTCGGCCAGCACCTCCCGGGCGGTCGCCGACGTGCTCTCGGAACGGAACGCGACTCCCTCGTGCGTGCTCATGGGACCACCCTAGGAACCCTGCAAGGGCAGGGCAGAACGGGCATCGAAGGTAACTGGGAGTGACGTACCAGGTTGCTCATCCGCGGACCCCCTGAACAATTTTTTCCGTGAGCACCCATCCAGACGGCGACGGGCCCCGAATCAGGGGCATGAGCGAGACGACCACCGCAGCACCTGCCACCCGGGCCACCGCCCCGTGGTGGACCGGCGCGCTGTCGGGTCTGCTCGCCGCGGTCGCGGGCGTCGCCCTCGGATCGGGTGTCGCGACGCTGCTCGGCGTGCCCACCCCGATCGAGTCGGTCGGCAACCGGGTGATCGACCTCGTCCCGAGGCCGCTCAAGGAGTTCGCCATCGAGCAGTTCGGGACGAACGACAAGCCCGTGCTCATCGGCAGCGTCGCCGCGACCCTCCTGGTCGCCGCGGCCGTCGCCGGTTGGTTGGGCCTGCGACGGCCGCGGCTCGCCCTCGGCATCACCGCCCTGCTGGGCCTGGCCGCCCTCGTGACCGCCGCACTCGACCGCACGTCGACCGCGAACGTCGTCGTCACCGTCATCCCCTCGCTCGTCACGCTGGCCGTGAGCCTGCTGCTGCTGGTCCGTCTGCTCAAGGCCCTCGAGCTGTCCCGCAAGGTCGGCGACGAGACCCCCGCCGGCTTCGACCGCCGCGCGTTCCTGCAGGCCGTGCTCATCGCCAGCGCCGCCATGGCCATCGGTGGCGGCGTCACCCGCTTCCTCGGCTCGTCCGCGGCGAAGGACTCGCGTGCCGACGTGATGCTGCCCCAGCCCGCGACCCCGGCCCCGGCAGTCCCGGCGGGCGCGCAGGCCGACGTGAAGGGCATCAGCCCCTACATCACGCCCAACCGCGATTTCTACCGCATCGACACCGCCCTGCGCGTCCCGCAGGTCCCGGCGGACACCTTCAACCTTCGCATCCACGGCATGGTCGAGAAGGAGCTCAACCTCTCCTTCGAGGACCTGCTCAAGGAGCGTCTCGTCGAGAGCCGCATCACCCTGACCTGCGTCTCGAACGAGGTCGGCGGGCCCTACGTCGGCAACGCCGCCTGGCTCGGCGTCCCCGTGGCCGAGCTGCTCGCCCGGGCCGGCGTGAAGGACGGTGCCGACGCGGTCAAGACCACCAGCGCCGACGACATGACCATCGGCACGCCCCTGGAGGCGCTCACCGACACCGAGCGCGGTGCGCTCATCGCCGTCGGGATGAACGGTGAGCCGCTCCCGCTGGAGCACGGCTTCCCGGTGCGCATGGTCGTCCCCGGCCTCTACGGCTACGTCTCCGCCACCAAGTGGCTGGTCGACATCGAGGTCACGAAGTTCTCGGACTTCAAGGCCTACTGGACGACGCGCGGCTACGACGCCGAGGCGCCCATCAAGCTCTCCTCCCGCATCGACGTCCCCAAGGCGTTCGAGGCCCTCCCGCGCGACAACGTCCGCATCGGCGGCGTCGCCTGGGCCCAGTCCGTCGGCATCGAGCGCGTCGAGGTGAAGATCGACGACGGTGACTGGCAGGACGTCGACCTCGCCGCCCAGGACAACGTCAACACGTGGCGTCAGTGGTCCTGGACCTGGGAGGACGCCACCGAGGGCACCCACCAGGTGACCGTGCGGGCGACCGACGCCGACGGCACCACACAGACCTCCGACCGTGTGCCCATCGCACCGGACGGGTCGACCGGCTGGCACAACGTCAGATTCCGTGTCGAGTAGCAGGACGAAACACCCAACCAAGGAGAAGAAACATGCGCACGACCACCAAGAGCAAGAGCCTCGCGATCGCAGCCGTGGCCTCGCTGTCCCTGTTCACCGCGGCCTGCGGCTCGTCCAGCGACGACAGCGCCTCGTCCGACAGCGAGTCCTCCTCGACCCCGTCCTCGGAGGCCGCGTCCGACGCCGGTTCCGACCTCGTCGGCCCGGGCTGCGCCGACTACGCCAAGGCCGTCCCGGACGGCGCCGGCTCGGTCGAGGGCATGGCCCAGGACCCGGTCGCCACGGCCGCCAGCAACAACCCGCTGCTGAAGACGCTCGTCCAGGCCGTCTCGGGCAAGCTCAACCCCGACGTGAACCTCGTCGACACCCTCAACGGTGGCGAGTTCACGGTGTTCGCGCCGGTCGACGACGCGTTCGCCAAGCTGCCCGCCGACACGGTGAAGACGCTCGGTACCCCCGAGGGCGCCAAGACCCTCGAGTCGGTCCTGACCTACCACGTCATCCCCGGCCAGATCGCGCCCGACGAGATCGACGGCACGCACAAGACGGTCAACGGCGCCGACCTCGAGGTCACCGGCTCCGGCGACGACATCAAGGTGAACGGCAACGCCGCCGTCATCTGCGGTGGCGTCAAGACCGCCAACGCCACGGTGTACCTGATCGACTCGGTGCTCATGCCGCCGGCCAGCTGATCACGGCATCCCTCCGGTCACGGGGCCCGGCTCTCCTCGGGGGAGTCGGGCCCCGTCCCGTTGCCAGGCCCGGCGGCCCGGCTGGTTCGCCCGTAGGCTGCTGACGTGCCGACACCTGGGACCCGGCTCGCGGACGAGTTCGACCGCGCAGCCCCACGCTACGACCTGCTCACCGCCCTGAACCCGGGCTACCACGGCGCCCTGCGGGACGCGGCGCGCCAGCTCGTGGCCCGGCTGCCCCGCCGCGAGACGTGGCCGACCCTGTGGGACCTGGGCTGCGGCTCCGGGCTCTCCACGCAGGCCCTCGTCGAGGCTGCCGGCCGCGAGGCGCGCATCGTCGGGCTCGACGCCTCCGCCGGCATGCTCGCCGAGGCGCAGGAGAAGACCTGGCCCGACGGCGTCAGCTTCGTCCAGGCCCTCGCGCAGGACCTGCCCGACGTCGCGCGCCTGCACCTCGACGGCCCCGCCGACGGCGCGTTCGGCGCCTACCTGCTGCGCAACGTGCCGGTCGACCAGCGTGACGCGACGGTCGCGGCGATCGCCGACCAGGTCCGTCCGGGCGGCTGGATCGCGCTGCAGGACTACCACGTGAAGGGCTCCCCGGCGGCGCAGGCGGTGTGGAGCGCGGTCTGCTGGGGCGTGGTCACGCCGCTGTCCGTCGCGGTGCGCGGCAACCCCTCCATCTACCGCTACCTCTGGCGCAGCGTGCTCGAGAACGACTCCACCGCCGAGCTGCAGGCCAGGCTCGAGCGGGCCGGGCTGACCGACGTCACGTGGTCGACCGCCGGCGGGTGGCAGCACGGCATCCTGCACACCGTCCTCGCGCGCAAGCCCCTCTGACGCATGGTCCGACGCATCCCGCCGGGGCGTGACCGCCACGCCGTCCTGCACGCCGCCGCGCCGGGGACCGCCAAGCTGCAGGAGCCGCGACACGTCGTCGTGGTCGGTGGCGGCATCGCCGGCCTCGGAGCCGCGGTCGTGCTGGCCGAACGCGGGGTGCGGGTGACGCTGCTGGAGGCCTGCGAGCAGCTCGGCGGGCGCGTGCGGTCGTGGCCCGTCGGCGACGCCGAGGCGGGTGGAGCCGGGCGCACGATGAGCCGCGGCTTCCACGCGTTCTTCCGGCAGTACTACACGCTGCGCTCGCTGCTGCGCCGCGTCGACCCGACGCTCGCGCACCTCGTGCCGGTGCCCGACTACCCGTTGCGTCGCGGCGACGGCCTCACCGACTCCTTCGCCGCCCTGCCGACCACACCACCGTTCAACCTGCTCGCGTTCGTGCTGCGCAGCCCGACGTTCCCGGTCTCGGCGCTGCCGTCGGTGCACGTGCCGAGCGCGCTCGAGCTCGTCGCCACCGACTACCCGGCCAGCCACGAGCGCTACGACGGCGAGTCGGCGCAGGCCTTCCTCGACCGGTTGAACTTCCCCGAGGGTGCCCGCCACCTCGCGCTCGAGGTGTTCGCGCGGTCGTTCTTCGCGCACCCGAGCGAGTTCGGCGCCGGCGAGCTGGTGGGCATGTTCCACGCCTACTTCACGGGCAGCTCCGAGGGGCTGATGTTCGACGTCCCCGACGACGACTACGACACCGTCCTGTGGGCGCCGCTCGGCCGCTACCTGGAGGGGCTCGGTGCCGACGTGCGGCTCGGGACCGCCGTGGCGGG
>NZ_LUNF01000059.1:0-500 GCF_001626145.1 Aeromicrobium sp. REDSEA-S32_B7 | reverse complement strand
GCGCGTGTGGCTCGACGGGCGCGTGGCGCCCGAGCGGGAGGCGTTCCTCGGCACGAGCGGCTACGACCTGCTCGACAACGTCACCGTGCTCGAGCGCTTCGAGGCAGGCGCGGCGCGGTGGACGGCGGAGCACGGCGGATCGGTCGTCGAGCTGCACGCCTACGCAGCCGACCCGTCCCGCGACCCCGACCTGGCGGGCGACGGACCACACGGGATCGACGTCGAGCGGCTGCGCAGCCGTCTGCTCGCCGGTCTGCACGACGTGTACCCGGAGACGCGCGACCTGGTCGTGAGGCACGAGGAGCTCCTGGTCGAGGACGACTGCGGTCTCGTCGGCACGGGACCCTGGCGCGACCGGCTCACCGTCCAGACCCCGTACCCCGGGCTGGTCCTGGCCGGTGACGGACTGCGCGTCGACTGGCCGATCGCCCTCATGGAGCGCGCCGCGACCACGGGCGTCCTGGCGGCGAACCGGCTGCTCGACGAGATCGGTCTTATCG
>NZ_LUNF01000058.1:0-12264 GCF_001626145.1 Aeromicrobium sp. REDSEA-S32_B7 | reverse complement strand
GCGATCGCCGTCGACCTCGACGGTCCCGACGCCGACGGCACGCTCTACGTGCACGGCTCGGTGGCCGCGCGGTGGCTGACCCGCTCGGAGCGGCGGACCGTGTGCGTCACGGCGACGCTGCTCGACGGTCTGGTCGTCGCGCGGTCCGGCTTCCACCACTCGATGAACTACCGCTCCGCCGTGGTCGTGGGCGAGGCGCGGATCGTCGAGGACCCGCAGGAGAAGGCGCACGCGCTCGACCTCACCGTCGACCACGTCGTGCCCGGCCGCTCGGCCACACTGCGCCCGCCCACCCGCAAGGAGGTGGCCGCGACCGCCGTGCTGGCGATCCCGCTGCGCGAGGCGTCGGTGAAGGTGCGCGCCGGCGACCCGGTGGACGACGACACCGACGTCGAGGCCGGGGCGTGGGCGGGCGTCGTGCCCCTCTCGACCGTCGCGTCGAGCCCGGTCTCGGCGGCGGACTCCCACGACGAGGTACCGGCCGACGTCGTGAGCCGAGCGGCGCAGCTGGGTGCCTGAGCGCGCCAGCGGTCGCGCGAGGCACGGTTTTCTCAGGCGAGCACGGCTTGCTCTCCGTGCTTACCTGAGGAAACCGTGCCCGGCGGAGATTCCCAGGTCGACCTGGGAATCTCCGCTGCGGGTCAGAGGTCGCTGGAGACGTCCCAGATGTTGACGCCCTCGACCGTGCCGGCGAGCTCGTCGATGCGGGCGAGCTCCTCGTCGCTGAAGTCGGTCTGGCCGGCGGCGGCGAGGTTCTCGTCGAGCTGCTCGGTGGACGACGCGCCGATGAGGGCCGACGTGACACCGCCCGGCCGCAGCACCCACGAGATCGCGAGCTGGGCGAGGCTCTGGCCGCGCCCCTCGGCGACCTCGTTCAGCCCGCGCAGCCGCTCCACCAGGTCGGGCGTCACGACGTCGTCGGTGAAGGAGCCGCGGTCGCCCGAGCGCTTCGCCGGCTCGTCGCCCAGGTACTTCGACGTCAGCAGTCCCTGCGCCAGCGGCGTGAACCCGATCGAGCCCATGCCGTGCTCGTCGAGCACCGTCAACAGGCTCTGCCCGCCTGCCGCCCCCGCCTCGGCACCCCCGCCCTCCTCGATCCAGCGGTTCACGATCGAGTACGACGGCTGGTGGATGACGAGTGGCGTGCCGAGGTCCTTCGCCACCGCCACGGCCTCGGCCGTCCGCTCCGGCGAGTACGAGGAGATGCCGACGTAGAGGGCCTTGCCCTGACGCACGGCGGTGTCGAGCGCGCCGATCGTCTCGGCCACCGGCGTGCCGGGGTCGGTGCGGTGGGAGTAGAAGATGTCGACGTAGTCGACGCTCATCCGCTCCAGCGACGCCTCGAGGCTGCTCAGCAGGTACTTGCGCGAGCCGAGCTTGCCGTACGGGCCCGGCCACATGTCCCAGCCGGCCTTGCTCGAGAGCACCAGCTCGTCGCGGTAGGGCTTGAAGTCGGTGCGCATCATCCGCCCGAAGTTCTCCTCCGCCGAACCGTACGGCGGGCCGTAGTTGTTGGCGAGGTCGAAGTGCGTGACACCGCGGTCGAACGCGTGCCGCAGGATCTCGCGCTGCGTCGCGAAGGGCCGGTCGTCGCCGAAGTTCCACCACAGGCCCAGCGAGACCGGCGGCAGCAGCAGCCCGCTGTCGCCCACCCGCCGGTAGTCCAGGTGCTGGTAGCGGTCCTCGGCCGCGACGTACGGACGATGGGTCTCGGGCACGGCGTCGGCCCAGTAGCGCTCCTCGGTCATGGCCCCGACGCTAGCGACCAGGACCGACGACGGCGAGCCGGCCGGACGTCGAGGTGGCACCCTCGGTCCATGGCCTTCCCCGTGACGATGGCGGTGCTCGCCGCGCTCGGGCTCGTGCTGAACCTCTCGGCACCTCGGCGGACCGCCCGGCAGGTCTCGTCCTGGGATCAGGACCAGCTCGACCGGGGGCTCCTCTCCATGCTCGACACCCGTCATCGATCAGCCTGGGCGATCGCCGCGTTCTCGGCCACGGCCGCCGTGTCGGAGACGGTGCTCGGTCGATGGTCTGCCATCGCCTGGGCCTGCGTGGCGGTCCTGAACGTCCTCTCGGTGCTCGCCCACCGCCGCACCGGTCCTCGGATGCGACACGTGCTTCTCGAGGCCGGGGCGCGGAGCCCGGCTCGACGTGCGGCTGAGGTCGAACGACGGCGGCAGACTGGTCGACTCCTCGACGCCGGAGCCGTCGCCGCCACGTCGGGTGCCTGCCTCGTCCTCGCCGTGCGGCACCAGGACGCCGGCCCGGTCGCCCACGTCCTCCCAGCGTAGGGATGATGACGTTCCTCGTCGGTCTCGGTCTGCTCACCGCAGCCGTCGTGCTCCCCGGACTCCACCGCGAGGACCGCTGACCCCAGCCGACCATCGGGCAGCCGCCACGGGGGCCACCACGACGCATGCTGCCCCCTCCGGTGCTGGTGGTCACGGCTCTTGTCGGCATGCTCGTCCTGGCCGTCGCCGTCTGGCGGACCCTTCGTGGTCTCGCCGCACCACGGGACGCGTGATGGAACACGCTCCATCCTGACGTGACGAAACGCCCGCGAACCGTCACCCTAGGGGCATGCGAACGGTCGTCGGCGTGGTGCTCGGGGCGTGTGCACTCGGCATCGTCACGGCTGCGGCGCTCGGCACGGCACCGTTCCTCGTCACGCCGACACCGTGGGTGGTCGGGCTGATCGGGGTCGCGATGCTGGCCGTCGTCGCCCAACCGGCGGCGGCACCGTCGGCCCGGCGGGTCGCGAAGGTCCTCACCGTGGTCGGCTCCGTCGGCGCGGTCGTCGCCTGGGCCGCCTACCTGCGCGGGTTCAGCGACGAGAACGGGGTGCGGGGCTGGCCCGACGCACTCGACTCGATGGTCGACCTCGGCTCCTCGACCGCGGCGCTCGCACTCGCCGCGCTGCTGGTGGTCGCCGGCTCGGCCACGGCCCGACGGCAGCCGCCCGGGATCGACGACGGGACGCCCGTCAGCGCAGACGCGTGATCTCCACGCTCACGAACAGCTCCGACGCACCCGGCGTCGAGTAGATGCCACGCAGCGGCGGGCAGTCGCCGTAGCCCCGACCCCGCGCCACGAGCACGTGCCGGTCGCCCGGCACGACCGCGTTCGTCGGGTCGAACCCGCGCCAGTCGCCGTCCCAGTACTCCACCCACGCGTGCGACTCGCCCTCGACGGTCTCGCCGACCACCGGCTCGGCCGACGGGTGCAGGTAGCCCGACACGTACCGGGCCGGGATCCCCGCACGACGCAGCGCGCCGAGCGTCGCGTGCGCGACGTCCTGGCACACCCCCGCGCCGGCCTCCCACGCCTCCGCCGCCGTCGTCGACACCTGCGTGACGCCCGGCAGGTAGCGCAGGTGGTCGTGGACCAGGCCGAACACGCCCACCGCGTACTCGCCCGGGGTGTCCGACGACGCCCGCAGCGTGTCGAGCTGCGCCCCGAGGTCGTCGTGCGGACGCACCCACGAGTCGAGCACGAGGAACTCGCACCACTCGTCGCTCACCGCGGCGAGGTCGGACCACCCCACCGGTGCGACGTCGACCGCGTGCGGCGTGCTCTCGACCGTCGACGTCGCGACGACCGTCAGCGCGTCGTGCGGCTCGTGCACCTCGAACGCCGTGACGACCGTGCCCCAGTAGTCGCGGTACTCCTGCGACCACGCCGTCGGTGACACCTCGACCCGCGACCGCAGGACCACCTGGTCCGACGTCGTCAACGGCGTCATCCGCGCCTCGTTGTACGACGCCGCCGCACCCTCGGCGTACGTGAAGCCGGTCGTGTGCCGCACCCGCAGCTGCATGGGTCGCGGCGACCCGCTCTGCCACTGCGACGCCGAGCCCTGGCCCTGCACCTGTCCCTGCATGCTCACAGCGAGACCCCTCCCGTCCACGCGTGCGTGTCCGAGTGCGAGAAGTAGCGCGCGCCGACCGCCTCGCTCGCGGCCGCGCACGTGCGCTGCAGCCGCTCCATCTCGATCGGCATCGCCTCGACGATCTCCGCCAGCGGCCGGTACTCCAGCTCGGTGCGCGCCCGACCCAGCAGCCGCTGCGCCTCGTCGCCGAAGCCTGCACGCTGTCCGCGCGCCTCCAGACGGCTCAGGGCCCGCTCGGCCTCCATCAGCGCCGAGACCACTGACCGCGGGAACCACCGGTCCAGCAGCAGGAACTCCGCCGCCTGACGGTCACCCTCCAGACCCCGGTACGCACGGATGAACGCCTCGTACGCACCGCACGCCCGCAGCGTCGTCGGCCAGGCCACCTGGGTGTCCGACGCCAGCGCCGCCGTCGACAGCAGCCGCGCCGTCATGTCGACGCGCTCGATGCTGCGTCCCAGCACGAAGAAGTTCCAGCCCTCGTCGCGCGGCATCGTCCCGTCGGCGATGCCGTTGACCATCGCCGTCCGGTTGCGGACCCACGCGAACATGTCCGGCGGGCGCTTCGTCCGCGCCGACGGCAGACCGCGCCACATCGTGTTGATCGACGCCCAGATGTCGGTCGACAACGTCTCCCGTGCGCCCCGCGCACCCTCGCGTGCGGCCGTGATCGCCGACGCGATCGACCCGGGCGAGTCGACGTTGTGCGCCAGCAGGTCGAGGATCGTCCACCGGTTGACCGCACCCGTGTGACCCTCCACCCCCATGACCGACAGGAGCTGCTGGCACGACGCCGCCTCGTCGATCGCCGGGTCCTCCACCAGCACCTGCAGCTGGACGTCGAGGATCCGCGCAGTATCGTCCGCGCGCTCGAGGTAGCGGCCGATCCAGAACAACGACTCCGCGATCCGGCTCAGCATCAGAGGTCGCCCCCGTCCTCGTTCAGCACCGACGGCGCAGCCGCTCGCATGCTCTTGGCCTTCTCCGGACCGTCGGCCTCCTCGTCGACCGCGTCCTTGGGGTCCGCGGGCGTCGACGGGTCGGCCAGCACCCAGGTGTCCTTCGAGCCGCCGCCGCGGGAGGAGTTCACGATCAGCTCGCCCTCCGGCAGGGCGACCCGCGTCAGGCCGCCCGGCAGCACGTAGACGTCGTCGCCGTCGTTCACCGCGAACGGCCGCAGGTCGACGTGCCGCGGCCGGATGCCCTGCTCCACGAGCGTCGGCACCGTCGACAGGGAGATCACCGGCTGCGCGATCCACGCGCGCGGGTCGGCGTGGATCTTGACCCGCAGCTCGTCGAGCTCCTCGCGCGACGCCGCAGGACCGATGACGATGCCCTTGCCGCCCGACCCGTCGACCGGCTTGAGGACGAGCTCGTCCAGACGGTCGAGCACCTCCTCGCGCTGGTCGGCGTCGCCGAGGCGCCAGGTGTCGACGTTGCGCAGCACCGGCTCCTCGCCGAGGTAGTAGCGGATCAGGTCGGGCACGTAGGTGTAGATGAGCTTGTCGTCGGCCACCCCGTTGCCGACCGCGTTCGCGATGGTCACGTTGCCGGCGCGGGCCGCGTTGACCAGGCCCGGAACGCCCAGCACCGACTCCGGGTAGAACTGCATGGGATCGAGGAACTCGTCGTCGATGCGCCGGTAGATCACGTGCACCGGCTCGAGCCCGCGCGTCGTGCGCATCGAGACCCGGCCCTGCTGGCACACCAGGTCGCGGCCCTCGACGAGCTCGACGCCCATCGTGCGGGCGAGCAGCGTGTGCTCGAAGTAGGCGGAGTTGTAGACGCCGGGCGTCAGCACCACGACGTTCGGGTCGCTCACGCCCGACGGCGCCGCGGCACGCAGCGCCGCGAGCAGGTTGCGCGAGTACTGCTGCACCGGACGGATGCGGTGGTCGGCGAACACCTCCGGCAGCGCCGCGGACATCGCCGGCCGGTTCGTCATGACGTAGGAGACGCCCGACGGGACGCGGCAGTTGTCCTCCAGGACCCGGAAGTCGCCCTGGCCGTCACGGATCAGGTCGATGCCCGAGATGTGCACCCGCACCCCGTTCGGCGGCTCGATCCCGGCGACGACGCGGTGGTAGTGCGGCGACGTCAGCACCGTCTCGCGGGGCACGACCCCGTCGGTGAACACCTCGCCCGGTCCGTACACGTCGGCCAGGAACGCCTCGAGCGCCTTCACCCGCTGACGCACGCCGGTGTCGACGTCGGTCCAGTCCCGCGCCTCGATGATGCGGGGCACGATGTCGAGCGGGAAGGGCCGCTCCTCGCCGCCGACGCCGAACGTGACGCCCTGGTCGAGGTAGGCCGACGCGAGCGACTCCGCGCGGGCCCGGATCTCGTCGTTGCCCATCCGGGTGAACGCCGCGTGCACCTGCGCGTACTCCGAGCGCAGCGTCGAGTCGTCGAACATCTCGTCGAACCCGGCCACAGGTCCGTAGCCGTCGAAGAGGTGCGCGTCGCTCACGGGGGCCACCCTAGGGAGGAGAGGTGTCGATCATGTTTCGTGACCTGTCTAGCGGAGACCCGGTCGGCCTGCACCCCAGAAGCACCCGGCCGGTTGGCCGCGGACCGCGCTTCCTCCTAGGGTCGAGCCATGAGCGGCGACGGGGAGCGGACGGAGCAGGGCGACGGGTCCAAGCCCGGGATCAAGGACCGGATCGCAGGCTGGCACCCCGTGCTCGCCCACGTCATCCGCACCCTCGACCACTACGGCGCGCACCGCGGCAACCTCGCCGCCGGCGGCGCCACCTACTTCGGCTTCCTCAGCTTCTTCCCCCTCCTGGCCGTCTCCTTCGCCGTCGTGGGGCAGCTGTCGGAGATCTACCCCGACGCCCAGCAGGACTTCGTCGACGCCCTCAGCGGGGTGCTTCCCGGCATCGTGTCCGTCGACCCGCAGCCCGGTCGCATCGCGCTGACGGAGATCGCCTCCAACGCGCCGGCCATCTACACGGTGGGTCTGCTCACGGCGCTCTACGCCGGACTCAACTGGGTCAGCGGGCTGCGCGACGGGCTCAACCAGATGCTCGAGCTGCCCACGTCGGAGACCGGCAACATCGTGAAGGCGAAGGGCACCGACCTGGTCACGCTCGTGGTGCTGGGCTTCATCCTGCTCCTCTCGGTGTCCGTCGGCGGCCTGCCCGTCGCGCTCGGCACCTTCCTGCTCGACCTCGTCGGACTGCCCGGGCCGGTCGGCACCGTGTTGCTGACGCTGCTGTCGGTGGTCGTCGGCCTGGCCGTCAGCACCGTGCTGTTCTGGGCGATCTTCCGCCTGCTGCCGAAGCCCGACCTGCCCGAGCACGCGCTGTGGCGCGGCGCCAGCTCGGTGCCGGTCGCGTCGCTCGCCATCGCCCTGACGCTGGTGGTCTGGATCTACTTCTTCTCCCGGCTCGTCATGTACGGCATCTCCTGGGCGTGCACCGACGAGTCGACCTTGGCCGAGCTCGCCGAGCTGGAGGACGCCGACGACGAGGCGCAGGCCGTCCGTGACGACGACGACGACCTCGACGAGGAGCCGGTCGACGTCGGGTACGTGCGCCCGCTCGTCGTGGGCCTGGGGCTCGGGACGCTGCTCGGCGCCGTGCTGGGCCGCTCCACCCGCGACGACTGACGGCTCCTAGGCTGCTGCCATGAGCAGCCACGGCTCGCAGCCCCGCCCCTCGGCCCGCACGATGTCGGCCGAGGAGACCCGTGCGCTACAGGTCGTGCGCCGCCGGACGACCGCCATCTGCTTCTTCGTCGTCGCGATCCACGGCGTCATCGGGCTGGTCGTCGTGGCCGACGTCATCGCCCGCCAGGGCCGGCAGAGCGGGGCCGTCGTGCTGGTCGTCATGTCGGCGTTCCTCGCCATCGGCATCAGCGTCGCCGTGCGCGCGATCCTGGCCGCCCGGCCGGTCTTCTCGTGGCCGTGGGTCCTGGTCTCGCTCGTGCCGTCGGCCGCCGGTCTCGTGTGGGTGCTCTGACCTTCACCGGCACGACACACGCGCTTCACCCCCCGATGTCGGGCGTGGCGGATACTCTGGCCGTGGAAAGGGTCCGCCCATGGCCGAGCACGTCCTGGTCCTGAACGCCAGCTACGAGCCGCTGCAACGCGTGTCCCTGCGGCACGCCATCAAGATGCTCGTGCGCGAGGTGGCGGTCATCGAGGAGGAGGCCGAGGGCACCTTCGGCCCGTTCCCCAAGCCCAAGGTCCTGCGGCTCGTCCGCTACGTCGTCACCCGCTGGCGGCACCGGCGCGGGCACCTGTGCACGAAGTCGGCGGTCAAGGCCCGCGACCGTATGTGCGCCTACTGCGGCGGACGCGCCGAGACCGTCGACCACGTGCTGCCGCGCAGCCGCGGCGGTGCGCTCACCTGGGAGAACGCCGTCGCCGCGTGCCTGCGGTGCAACCACCGCAAGGCCGACCGCACCCCTGCCGAGGCCGGCATGACCCTGCTCATCACCCCGGCCGCTCCGCCGCCCGGGTTCCTCGTCGGCTGATCCGCTCGCGGTCCGGGCGCCGTGGGGTCCGTCGGCCTACGATGGACCGCACACGGAAGAGGTGACGATGACCGAGCGGCGGGCCCTGGGCGCCGGTGACGTGCTCGACGGTCGCTACGTGCTGCAGGACCTCGTCACGGAGAAGCTCGGGTCGTCCACCTGGCGCGCGCACGACCGTGTGCTCGCGCGCAACGTCGGCATCGAGATGGTCCCCAGCGACGACCCGCGCGCCGACAACTTCCTCGAGGCCGCCCGACAGTCCACGTCGGTCACCGATCCACGGTTCCTGCGCGTGCTCGACCTCGTCGAGGCCGACCACGACCACCACGTCATCGTGCGGGAGTGGGCGCGGGCATTCCCGCTCGACCAGCTGCTGCGCCAGTCGCCGCTGCCCAACCGACGCGCCGCGACCGTGGTCGCGGAGGTCGCTGAAGCCCTCGCGCACGCGCACGAGAAGAACCTGTTCCACCGTCGCCTCACCCCGCACCACGTCCTCCTCAAGCAGACCGGGGCGGTGCGCATCGTCGGCCTCGGCGTCGCCACCGCCCTGGCACCGGCCGGCCACCAGGACACCTTCGAGGACCTCCGGGCGTACGAGCAGATGGACGTCGAGGCCCTGGGCAAGCTGTTGTACGCGTGCCTCGTGGCCCGCTGGCCCGGGGTCGGCGTCGATGGCCTGCGTGCCGCGCCGGCCGAGGGCGGCAAGCTGCTGCGCCCCCGGCAGGTGCGCGCGGGCGTCTCCCGCGACGTCGACGCCGTCGTCGACCGGGTCCTCGGGCGCCCACCGCTGAACCACCGCACCCCGCTGCGCACGGCCGCCGACATCGGTCGCGCGCTGCGGCTCACGGGCGAGGACGAGGCCGACGTCGACGACCCGAGCCCGCTGCACATCTCCTCGCCCGACCTGCTGCGCCTCGACCCCGTGATCGTGCCGGAGGGGCCCCCGCCCGGTCTGGAGCCGCCCCGGCGACGTCCGAAGGCCTTCGAACCGGCCCCGCCGACCACGTTCGAGCGGAGCGTGCACCGCGCCAGGCGTGCCACCGCGGGCGGCGACCGCAAGCTGGTCCTCGCCGGCGTGGCACTCACGCTCGCCGTCGTCGGGCTGCTCGCCTTCGCCGTCGGACGGTTCACCGGCGAGGACCGCCGACCGCCGACCGCGACCGTCGCCACTGAGGAGGCGCCGGCCCGCACCCTGCGGATCGCGTCGGTGCGCGACCTCGACCCGCAGGGCCAGGACGGCCAGGAGAACCCCGAGGACGTGGGGCTCGCCGTCGACGGCAACCCCGAGACGGGCTGGCGCACCAGCACCTACTACCGCCGCGCCGACCTCGGTGGCCTGAAGGACGGCGTGGGGCTCGTGGTCGACCTGGGCGGCCCGCGCGAGGTCGACTCGATGCGGATCCTGCTCGGCGGCGCCGGCACCGCGCTCACGGTCTACGCGACGAGCCCCGGCGGGGAGGTGCCGGGCAGCCTGCGCGACCTGCGGCGCATCGCGACCCTCGACGACGCCGGCACCGACGTCACCGTCACGTTCCCGGCGAACACCATCACCCGTCGGGTCGTGGTGTGGCTGACGGCGCTGCCCCAGGTGGGTCCCGGCGAGTTCCAGGGCGACGTCCGCGAGATCAGCCTCAAGGGTCGACGGTGACGATCCTGCCCCCGTCGCTCCGGTCGGGCAGCGGAATGATCCCCACCTAGACTGCGTTGAGCAGAGCAAGACCGTCTACGAGAAGGCACCCATGAGCACTGAGTCGTCCGCCAATGACGTCCGCAACCTGATCATCATCGGCTCCGGCCCGTCGGGCTACACCGCAGCCGTGTACGCGGCCCGCGCGAACCTCGCCCCGCTCGTCTTCGAGGGCTCGGTCACCGCCGGCGGCGCGCTGATGAACACGACCGAGGTCGAGAACTTCCCCGGCTTCCCCGAGGGCATCATGGGCCCGGCGCTGATGGACAACTTCCGCGCGCAGGCCGAGCGCTTCGGCGCCGAGCTGATCGCCGACGACGTCACGTCGGTCGACCTCACGGGCGAGGTCAAGTCGGTCTCGCTCGCCGACGGCACCACCTACCGTGCGCACGCTGTCGTCCTGGCCATGGGCTCGGGCTACCGCAAGCTCGGCGTCGCCCGTGAGGACGAGCTGTCGGGCCACGGCGTCAGCTGGTGCGCCACGTGCGACGGCTTCTTCTTCCGCGAGCAGAACATCGTGGTCGTGGGCGGCGGCGACTCCGCCGTCGAGGAGGCCACGTTCCTCACCCGCTTCGCTTCGAAGGTCACGCTCGTGCACCGCCGCGACGAGCTGCGCGCCTCCAAGATCATGCAGGACCGCGCGATCGCCAACGAGAAGATCGAGTTCGCCTGGAACTCCGAGGTCGCCGAGCTGCACGGCGAGGGTCGTCTGGAGAAGGTCACGCTGCGCGACACCGTCACGGGCGAGACCCGCGACGTCGACGCGACCGGCCTGTTCATCGCGATCGGCCACGACCCGCGCTCGGAGCTGCTCACGGGGCAGGTCGACCTCGACGACGAGGGCTACGTGCTGGTCCAGCAGGGCAGCACGGCCACGAACCTGTCCGGCGTCTTCGCCGCCGGCGACCTGGTCGACCACACCTACCGCCAGGCGATCACCGCGGCGGGCACCGGGTGTGCTGCGGCCCTCGACGCCGAGCGCTTCCTCGCCGACCGCGAGCAGGCCGGTCAGCCCGCACCCGACGTCGCCATGGCCCAGTGGGCCGAGTGACCCCGATCCCCACGACCCCCATCCGCTGAAGGAGAACCCCATGCCCGAGATCACTCCCGTCACCGACGCCGACTTCGCCGAGAAGGTGCTGCAGGCCGACGGCCCCGTGCTCGTCGACTTCTGGGCCAGCTGGTGCGGCCCGTGCCGTCAGCTCGCGCCGATCCTCGAGGAGATCGCGTCCGAGAAGGGTGAGGCGCTCACCATCGTCAAGATGGATGCGGACGCGAACCCGAAGACGCCGAGCGACTACCGCGTCACCGGCCTGCCCACCATGAACCTGTACTACAAGGGCGAGGTCGTGAAGTCGATCGTCGGCGTCCGCCCCAAGTCCGCCATCCTCAACGAGCTCTCGGAGTATGCCTGAACCCGAAGGCGCCTAGCGCCTGAGCGGTTCAGGCAGGTCGAGTGGTGCGCGCCGTAGGCGCCCCTCTGTATCGAGACCTGGTAAGCGTCGAAGCCCCGGTGCGTCGCACCGGGGCTTCGTCGTACCTGACCGCGGCACGCTTGCAGATTCAGTCGTCAAAACGACTTATCGCTTTGTCGACATGTCGATCACTGGTTCCGCGGCGGGTCCATCAGACCCACGATCCGCTCCAAGTCATCGATCGTCGCGAACTCGACGGTGATCTTGCCCTTGGCCTTGCCGAGGTCGACCTTCACGCGGGTGTCGTAGCGCTCGGAGAGCCGGGCGGCGAGGTCGGCCAGGCGGGGGGCGGAGACCGTGCGGCCGGGGGTGCGTGACCGCGAGGAGACTGCGGATGGCGACCTGCCGATCGGCGGCCCCGCCAGCTTCGACGGGATCGACCTGGCCGAATGGGTCGCGATCGGCCGGGCTGCGGGACAGGAGGCCGGTGAAACGCCTTACCAAATGCTGGCAGTGGACAGCATAGTGAAAGCGGTGGGCGACGGGCGGGTCGGCATGCGCCAGCTCGATGACGCGGTGCGCAAGGTACTCGGCGCGAAATACGATCTGGGTCTGTTCCGCGCCGATCTGCGCGATATCGCCCCTGCCACCGATTGGTCGGCGGATCACGCGCGAACGGTCGCGCTGGACACTGCGCGCCACGCAATCGTCCTGCTGCGCAACGATCCCGCGCTGCTGCCGCTCGATATCGCGTCGGGCGAAATTCTCGTTGTCGGGCATGCCGCAAC
>NZ_LUNF01000057.1:0-3460 GCF_001626145.1 Aeromicrobium sp. REDSEA-S32_B7 | reverse complement strand
CAGCGCGAGCGCCTGGCCGCGGAGTACGCCGAGCGGTTCGCCACCGAGCACCACGGGCTCGACGAGGAGTTCTGGGCGCGGTTCAAGGCGGCGTACTCCGAACGTGAGCTGGTGGAGCTGACCATGTGCCTGGGCTCGTGGATCGCCTTCGGCCGGCTCAACCGCGTCACCGGTCTCGACGAGGTGTGCACCCTCCCCTCCCACGTGCCCGGGGCCTCGCGCTGACCGGTCGGGTCCACGTCCCCGTCGGTCCGCGGGCCTAGCCTGGGCGCATGCACGCTCCGGACCCGGCCTACGACCTGTGGGACTTCGACGACGCGCCGGCGTCGGAGACGCGCTTCCGCGCCGCGGCCCAGGAGTCGGCCCCTCCCCAGCGCGAGGTCCTGCTGACCCAGGTCGCCCGGGCGGTGCCGGCGACCCAGAGGGCGCTGGCCCGCGCACGGGAGTGCCACGACACCCGGGCGCGCGACTGGGACGCCTCCCTGCTCAACAACCTCGGGATGGCACACGTCGAGCGGAACGACTGGAGGGCGGCCCTGGCCGCCTTCGACGCGGCCATGACCGCGCGGGCTCGGATCGGCGAGGACGAGCGCACCCGGGTCGCGAGGTGGACGGTCGGGTGGGCGCTGCGCAACATCGGCAGCATCGACATGGCGCTCGACGTGCAGCAGGCGCTCAAGGAGGACCTCGACGAGCTGGGCCTCGAGGACCCCTACGTCGACGAGGAGCTGGCGCTGCTGGAGTCGTTGATGGCGAACATCGACGACCTCGAGCAGCCCGGAGCCGACGGACAGCCCCGGACTGACGGGGACTGACGGGGACCGCTCAGACGCGGCGGTAGCGAAGGTCGGCGATCTCGCGGTCGACCGCGAGCCCCTTGCGCTCGAACTTCGTCACCGGGCGGTCGGCCCATCGCTCGACGCGGCCGCCCTCGAGAGCCGGCTCGGCGTCGAGGGTCTCGAGCATGTGCTCGGCGTACGGCGCCCAGTCGGTCGCCAGGCGCCACACTCCGCCCGGGCGCAGACGGGAGGCGACCAGGGCCGCGAACTCCGGCTGCACGAGACGACGCTTGTGGTGCCGCGCCTTGGGCCAGGGGTCGGGGAAGAAGGTCCACAGCTCCTCCAGGCCCCCCGGGGCCACCAGGTGCTCCAGCGACCAGACGGCATCGACGGAGCAGAACCGGACGTTGTCCGCCCCGGCTGCCGCGACCTCGGCGAGCGAGGCGGCGACACCCGGACGCCAGACCTCCAGGGCCAGGACGTTGCAGTCGGGGCGCGCAGCAGCAAGGACGCCGGTGGCCTCCCCCACTCCGCAACCGATCTCCACGATCAGCGGCGCGGTGCGGCCGAACCGCTCGGCCAGGTCGAAGTCGGGCTGGTCGACGTCCTCGTCGGGGATCACCCACGCCTCGGCGTACGCGCCCCAGGCCTGCTGCTGGCTGGGCGTGAACCTGCTCCCCCGGCGCGAGTAGCTGAGCACCTCGCGCATCCGGCGACCGTCCTCGGTCAGCTTCTGGTGCGGCCGCGCGGGCGGGACTGAGTGGTTGCTGGTCATGGCCTCGTGGGTCTGTCTCGGCCCGGCTGCTCTCGCCGGCGTGGCTGTCGGGCCGGTGGCCCTGGTCCTCAGGTCCGCGGCCGGGGATCGCCGAGCCGGCGCATCTTCCCGGCGCGGCGCTCCGCGCAGAGGGAAGGATGCGCCCGCTCGGCTCCGGTCGCTACGTGACGGCTGATCCACGGCGAAGGGCCCCGCGGACTGCGCTGCGCGCAGCCCACGGGGCCCTCACCGTGGATCAGTCGATCACTTGGTGATCTTGGTGACGCGGCCGGCGCCGACGGTGCGGCCGCCCTCGCGGATCGCGAACCGCAGACCCTCGTCCATGGCGATCGGCTGGATCAGCTCGACCGTCATCTCCGTGTTGTCACCCGGCATGACCATCTCGGTGCCCTCGGGGAGGGTCACGACGCCGGTCACGTCCGTGGTGCGGAAGTAGAACTGCGGGCGGTAGTTGTTGAAGAACGGCGTGTGACGGCCGCCCTCGTCCTTCGAGAGGATGTAGACCGAGGCCTCGAAGTTGGTGTGCGGGGTCGTGGTGCCCGGCTTGGCCAGGACCATGCCGCGCTCGACGTCCTCGCGCTTGGTGCCGCGGAGCAGCAGACCGACGTTCTCACCGGCCTGGCCCTCGTCGAGCAGCTTGCGGAACATCTCGACACCGGTGACGGTGGTCTTGGCGGAGGTGTCGCGGATACCGAGGATCTCGATCTCCTCACCCACCTTGACGATGCCGCGCTCGATACGACCGGTGACGACGGTGCCACGACCGGTGATCGTGAAGACGTCCTCGACGGGCATGAGGAACGGCTTGTCGGTGTCGCGCTCGGGCTGCGGGATGTAGGAGTCCACCGCGTCCATGAGCTCGCCGATCGAGTCGGCCCACTTCCCTCCATCTCGACGAGCTCGATGAGCTCCTCGTCGTCGACCATGTCGCACTTGTTCAGGGCGACGACCAGGGCGGGCACGCCGACCTGGCGGGCGAGCAGCACGTGCTCACGGGTCTGCGGCATCGGGCCGTCGGTGGCGGCGACCACGAGGATCGCGCCGTCCATCTGAGCCGCGCCGGTGATCATGTTCTTGATGTAGTCGGCGTGACCGGGGCAGTCGACGTGGGCGTAGTGACGCGCCTCGGTCTGGTACTCGATGTGGGCGATCGAGATGGTGATGCCGCGCTGGCGCTCCTCGGGGGCCTTGTCGATGGAGTCGAAGGGCGACTCCTCGTTGAGGTCCGGGTGCTTGTCGTGCAGCACCTTCGAGATCGCCGCGGTCAGCGTGGTCTTGCCGTGGTCGATGTGACCGATGGTGCCGATGTTGACGTGCGGCTTGTTCCGCTCGAACTTCGCCTTAGCCACTGGGGGCTCCTCCTGGTGTGGTTGTTACTTGACTCGTGGTTGAACTACGTGGTGCCGAGGGCTGGGACTACTCGCCCCGTGCCTTCTTGACGATCTCGTCGGCGATGTTCGAAGGAACCTCGGCGTACGAGTCGAACTCCATCGAGTACGACGCCTGGCCCGAGGTCTTCGACCGCAGGTCACCGACGTACCCGAACATCTCCGACAGCGGCACGAGGGCCGACACGACGAGGTCGCCGTGGGACTCCTCCTGCGCCCGGACCTGACCGCGACGGGAGTTGATGTCGCCGATGACGGTACCCAGGAAGGACTCCGGGGTGGTCACCTCGACGGCGAACATCGGCTCCAGCAGCACGGGCTTGGCCATGCGGGCGGCCTCCTTGAAGGCCTGGTTGCCGGCGATCTTGAACGCGAGCTCCGAGGAGTCCACGTCGTGGTAGGCGCCGTCCTCGAGGGTGACCTTGACGTCCACCATCGGGTAGCCGGCGAGGACACCGAACTGCATGGCGTCCTGACCACCCTGGTCGACCGCATGAAGCGGGAGTTCAAGGTCGAGG
>NZ_LUNF01000056.1:0-6963 GCF_001626145.1 Aeromicrobium sp. REDSEA-S32_B7 | reverse complement strand
CGCTGCTCATCGTCGGCATCGCGATCGACGACCCTGCCGCGCAGGACGAGGCCAGGGTCGGGGTGCTCGCAGCGTCCGTGCTCGCCTTCGTGCTCGGCGCCGCCCGCGACTCGGCCGATCGTCAGGCCGGGCGCGAGCACGCCGAGCCTCAACCGCTGGGCGAGCAGGGTGGCCCCGGTGATGCCCACGAGCTTGCCCACGACGAGACCGGCGACCACGCCCCAGAACAGCGACGACGACATCGAGCGCCGCAGCGTCTCGGCGTCGAGCACGACACCGGCGTTGGCGAGCGCGAAGACGGGCAGGATCACGTACGCCACGTACGGCGCGAACGAGCGCTGCAGCCGCTCGTTGATCGAGATCGACTCGCGCAGCTGGCGCCCCGCTGCTGCCGCGTAGGCCGGGTTCGGCGACTGACGGAAGGCGCGGGTCAGCTCCACCACCCGCTCGACGTCGTTCTGGCGCGGTGCGGCGACGGGGATGAGCAGCGCGACGGCCACCCCGGCGAGGGTGGCGTGCACGCCGGCCTCGTGCAGCCCGAACCAGACGACGACCGAGAGCACCGCGTACAGCGGCCCGCGGCCGGACGGCATGAGCCGGACGAGCGCGATGAGCCCGAGCGCGACCAGTGCCACGAGCAGCGGCGCGACGTGCAGCTCGTCGGTGTAGAAGACGGCGATGGCGGTGAGCGCACCGATGTCGTCGACGACGGCGAGCGTCAGCAGGAAGACGCGCAGCCGTGAGGGGTGCTGCGGTCGGATGATCGCGAGCGCGCCCACGAGGAAGGCCGTGTCGGTCGAGATCACGACACCCCACGCGTGCGCCTGCCCGGAGTCGCGCGCGATGAGCAGGAACACCAGGGCCGGCACGACGAGCCCCGCGAGGGCGGCCGTCGCCGGCACGATCGCGCGCGAGCGGTCGGTCAGCTCGCCGATGGTCAGCTCCCGCTTGACCTCCAGGCCGACCGCGAAGAAGAAGAACGCCATGAGCGCGTCGTTGACCAGGTGGTAGAGGTCGAGCCCCATCGACCACCCGCCGACTGCGACGCGCGCGTCGGTGTGCCAGAACGCGTCGTACCCGCTGCCGAGGTTCGCCCACACGATCGCGGCGACGGTCGCGACCAGCAGCAGTGCCGCGCCGACCTGCTCGGTCTCGGCGTCGGCGAGACCACGCCGCAGCCGGGTGGCGCGGGACTCGGTGAGGGTGTCGGGGTCGCTCACGGGCGATATCCTGGCAGGCCGGTCATGGTGGTGGCCAACCTCGACGCCGACCGATCTGTTCCTCCCCGTGCGTCCGCCGTGGGTGAACAGTCGGTGATCACGCTGACGGGAGGGGTGCGGCCGTGGGAGTGTCGGGTCTCCCGGTCTCGAGAGGAGAGCGTCGTGGTCCGTGGTCGCCTGCTGCTCGTCGTGGCCGCCCTGCTGGTCTCGGCCGGCTGCGTCGGCGCCACGCCGGAGCCGACCTCAGGCCCGGGCCGGGGTCCGCTGCAGTTCCGCGTCGCCGAGGGCGGCAACGGCACCTACAGGCCCGTCGACGCCGGGCGGCTGTGGACGGCCAACGTCGCCTTCCCTGTGTGTGTGGACGGAGGGCGGAAGGCGGTCGTCCGCTCGCTGCAGGTGAACGGACGCACCGTCGGTACCGGCGGCCCCGTGACGGGCTACCTGCACCGCGGCAGCGATGAGCGGATCGGCTTCCTGACCGCCGTCGGCGAGCCCTCCACCGTCGCGGCGGAGTACGGCGGCACCTGGAGCCCGATCCGCGGCGCGCGGCTCTCGGCACCCTGCGACGTGCTGACGCCCTTGTCCCTGGTGCTGAGCATCGAGGTGCCGCGCGAGGGCTATGTCGTCCGCTCCTTCGGCTTCACCTACGAGGTCGGCGGGACCACCTACCGCACGACGAAACGCGGCTGGACCTACGCGGCGTGCGGTACCGCGCCGCAGGAGCTCTGCAGCGGACAACCGTAGTGAATGGTCGCGAGGCCCCGCGGCGCAGCCCGTCGAGCTGTGGCTCGACCTCGTCGACCCGTCGCAGGTCACTCGTGCCACGTGCGGCGAGGGTGTCTCCCCGAACGCCTCCGCACAGCCCCAACTAGGCTATCGTCCCGTGAGCGACTCCCCCCGGACCCCCGACGAGAACGCGGTCGACGACCTGCCCGAGCAGCTGCGGATCCGTCGCGAGAAGCGGCAGCAGCTCATCGACGCGGGCATCGAGCCCTACCCGGTCGACCTGGGGATCACGCACACGATCACGCAGGTGCGCGACGCGTACGACGCCGAGGCGCTCGGCCCCGACCACCACTCCGGCGACGTCGTCACGGTCGCCGGACGCGTCATCTTCCGGCGGGGCACGGGCAAGCTGGTGTTCGTGTCGCTGCGCGAGGGCGACGGCACCGCCCTGCAGGCCATGGTCTCCCTCGACGGCGTGGGGGAAGAGTCGCTCGACCGCTTCAAGCAGCTCGTCGACATCGGCGACCACCTCGCGGTGACGGGTGAGGTCATCACGTCCCGCCGCGGCGAGCTGAGCGTGCAGGCGTCGTCGTGGGCGATCGCCGCCAAGACGCTGCGTCCGATGCCCAACGAGCACAAGCCGCTGTCGGACGAGGCGCGCAGCCGCATGCGCTACGTCGACCTCATCGTCCGTCCCGAGGCCCGCGAGACGGTGCGCGTGAAGGCGAAGGTGCTGCAGTCGCTGCGCCGCACGCTCGACGAGCGCGGCTACGTCGAGGTCGAGACGCCCGTGCTGCAGCACACCAACGGCGGCGCCGCCGCGCGGCCCTTCCACACCCACGTCAACGCCTTCGACGAGGACGCGCTGCTGCGCATCGCCCTGGAGCTGCACCTCAAGCGCTCGCTCGTGGGCGGCATCGACCGGGTCTACGAGATCGGCAAGACGTTCCGCAACGAGGGCGTCGACAACACCCACAACCCCGAGTTCATGATGCTGGAGGCGTACGAGGCGTACGGCTCCTACGACACGATGGCCGAGCTGACCCGCGACCTCGTCGTCGACGCCGCGCGCGCGGTGGGCAAGACGGTGGTGCCCGGACGCGACGGCACCGACATCGACCTCGAGGCGCCCTGGCGGCGCGCGACCATTCACGAGCTCGTGGGCGAGGCGGTCGGCGAGACCGTCGACGTCGACACGCCGCAGGAGACGCTGACCGCGCACGCCGCACGCCTCGACGTCGCCCTGCAGGACCACTGGGGACCCGGCGAGATCGTGCTCGAGCTGTTCGAGAAGCTCGTCGAGCACACCCTGGTCCAGCCGACGTTCGTCTGCGACTACCCCGAGGCCGTGCGACCGCTCGCCAAGAAGCACCGCAGCACGCCGGGCCTCGTGGAGGCGTGGGACCTCATCATCAACGGCGTCGAGCTGGCGCCCGCGTACACCGAGCTCAACGACCCCGTCATCCAGCGTGAGCGGCTCGAGGAGCAGGCGCGCCTGGCAGCCGCAGGCGACCCCGAGGCGATGGACGTCGACGAGGACTTCCTGCGGTCGCTGGAGTTCGGCATGCCTCCCGCGGGCGGCCTGGGTCTCGGCGTCGACCGCCTGGTCATGCTGCTGCAGGGCGTCGGCATCCGCGAGGCGATCCTCTTCCCGATCTCGCGACGCGAGGTCTGAGACCGGTCAGGCCGAGTAGGCCGACGCGTCGCCCTGGCGCAGCGTGGAGCGCACGCCGTCGGTGCTCACCGGGACGGTCCCGGCCACCGTGATGCGGTGCATGACGCGGTGGTGGTCGTCGTAGTCGGCGACCGCGTAGTGCTGCGTCGCGCGGTTGTCCCAGATCGCGACGTCGCCCGGCTGCCAGCTCCAGCGGGCGGTGTTCTCGAGCCGGGTCACCTCGCGCTGCAGCAGCTCGAAGACGTCGGCGGAGTCGCGGGTGGAGAGGCCGACGAGCCGCTTCACGAACTGGCCGAGGAGCAGCGAGCGCTCGCCGGTCTCGGGGTGCACGTGGACGACGGGGTGCTCGGCCTCGAACAGGCGCGAACCGAACTCCTCGCGGTAGGCCTCCTCGCGGACGTCGATGCCGCCGATGCGCTGCTCGTCGACGTCGGCGGCGTAGTCGTAGCGGTTGGTGTGCACGGCCCACAGCCGGTCGGCCATCGCCTGCAGCGCCGGGTGCAGGTCGGCGTAGGCGGCCGCGGTGTTGGCCCACACGGTGGTGCCGCCGTAGGGCGGGAGGGTCACCGCGCGCAGCACGCTGATGGCGGGCACCCGGTCGACGAAGGTCACGTCGGTGTGCCAGGCGTTGGCCTTGCCGTGGGAGGAGTCGATGGGCAGGACCGCGTTGGCCGCGCCGCGCACGGTGGGGTGCGGCGACGTCGGCGTGCCGAGCAGGGCTGCGAACGCGTGGTGGTCGGCGTCGTCGAGGTGGTGCTGCCCGCGGACGAACACGACCTTGTGACGCAGGAGCGCCGCGCGGACGTCGTGCACCTCCTCGGCCGTCAGGTCGCCACCGAGCCGCACGTCGGACACGACGGCACCGATCCGCGCCCCCACGGGCGCGACCTCCACGCGCGAGCGGGTGGTGGTCGGGTCGGGCGCGGTGAGGGTCATGGCGGGCTCCGGGGTCGACGTCGGTGTCGTCCCACCGTGCGCCTCGTCGACGTCGCATGGGGACGGTCTCGCAGTGTGGACGCACCGTTCGGCGGGCGGCGGACGTCGGCGCGCGCCAGGATGTCGGTCGAGCGTCGACGACAGGAGACCCCGGTGAAGCCGTTCAAGGACCTCACGCAGGCCGGGCTGCTCGCGCGCGCGTTCATGGTCTTCCCGCTCGGCGCGGTCGGCGTCGGGCTGCTCGGCTACGGCGACACCCACGGGATCGGGTGGATGCTGCCCGTCGGCGGCGTGTTGTTCGGCATCGCGTTCGTCGTGATCGGCCTCTGCGCGTTCCACGGGTTCAACGGGCCGTTGTCGTTCGGGCGCCCGATGCCGCCACGGCGCGACGGGACGCGGGGCACGCCGGAGGAGGACGACGTGGAGCGCGAGGAGATCATGGGTCGCATGCGCCGTCTGCGACGTCGCACCCTGGTCGTGTTCCCGGTCTTCGCGGTCGGGGTGCTCCTGGGGATCCTGGGGGAGTCGCTGCCGAACGAGACGATGTCGACGCTGAGTCCCTACGTCTCCGCGGTGGGGTTCGTGCTTTTCGCCGTGGCCGTCATGTCCGGGATGCTGCCGATCATGCGGCACCTCTGGCGCCGCTGACCGCCCCGCCACTCACCCTGGTTCTTCCGCGCTCACCTGCGGATGATTCCCGGGGTGAGCGAGGGATCGCCATGCTGAGCTGCTGGTTCCCATCACGTGATGGGAACCAGCAGCGCGTCAGGCGTCGAGGACGGCGGCGACGGCCTCGCGGGCGGAGGCGGGGTCGGCGGCGGCCAGGGCGGCTCGCGCGGCCTGCTGGCACTGATCGAGCGTCACCGACGCGAGCCGCGCGCCCACGGGTCGCACGGCCGACGCCGCGCACGACAGGGAGGTGACGCCGAGGCCGACGAGCACGCAGGCGAGTGCGGGGTCGGCGGCGGCCTCGCCGCACACCCCCACCGGCTTGCCGGTGCGCTCGCCGGCGCGGGCCACGGCCTCGACCAGCACGAGCAGGCCGGGCTGCCAGGGGTCGGTCAGGTCGCCGAGCTCGGCCGACATGCGGTCGGCCGCGAACGTGTACTGGCTGAGGTCGTTCGTGCCGATCGACACGAAGTCGACGTGCTCCAGCACCCGCTCGGCGAGCAGCGCGGCCGACGGCGTCTCGATCATCACGCCGGGCGTCAGTCCTCGGGTGCGGCACTCCGCGGCGAACGCAGCAGCCTCCGACGGCACCGAGACCATCGGCGCCATGACCCAGACGGTCGCCTCCGACGTCTGCGAGGCGGCGGCCACCGCGTCGAGCTGGTGGGCGAGCAGCTCCGGCAGACGGCGACCGACGCGCAGGCCGCGGACGCCGAGCGCGGGGTTGGCCTCGGTGCCCATGTCGGCGAACGCGAGCGGCTTGTCCGAACCGGCGTCGAGCGTCCGCACGACGACCTTGCCCGACCCCGCCGCAGCCAGGACGGCGCCGTAGACGTCGGTCTGCTCCTGCACGGTCGGCTCGGACGGCCGGTCGAGGAAGCTCAGCTCGGTGCGGTAGAGGCCGAATCCCTCGACCGGCTCCTGCGCGGCACGCTCGGCGCCCTTGGCGTCCTGGACGTTGGCGAGCACCTGCACGGCGTGACCGTCGGCGGTGCGCCCCGGCCCCTCCCAGGCGGCGCTCGCGGCGCGGCGCTCGGCGTCGGCCTCGGCGCGCGAGGCGGCCGCGGCGGGATCGGGCGACAGCACGACCTCGCCCGTGCCGCCGTCGACGAGCGCGGTGTCGGGCAGCTCGTCGGGCAGGTCGCTCACGCCGACGACGCAGGGGATGCCGAGCTGACGGGCGATGATGGCCGTGTGGCTCGTGGGGCCGCCCAGCCGGACGGCGATGCCGACCACGAGGGCCGGGTCGAGGCCGGCGGTGTCGGCCGGTGCGAGGTCGTCGGCGAGCAGCACCGACGGCTCCGAGGGCACGCCGACGCCGGGCTCGGGCTGGCCGAGCAGCTCGGCCACCACGCGGTCGCGCACGTCGCGCAGGTCGGTGACGCGCTCGGCCATGAGCCCGCCGGCGGCGGTGAACATGGCGACGAGCTCGTCGACGGCGCGCGACGTCGCGGTGGCCGGGCCGCTGCCCGTCTTGGCGTGCTTGGCGACGAGGGCGGCGAGGCCGCGGTCCTGCACGAGGGCGGCCGTGGCGCTCAGGACCTCCGAGGCGGACCCGCTGGCGAGGGCTGCGCGCTCCTGCAGGCGGCCGGCGACGGTGGCCGCCGCGGTGGCGGCCGGGACGGGCACCGTGGTCGCCGTCGACCTCCAGTCCTCCCGCCTGGCCGAGGCCGAGCGCCTCGGGGCCACCACGCTCGACGCGTCGACGACCGAGGACGTCGTCGCGGCGGTGCGGGA
>NZ_LUNF01000055.1:0-14459 GCF_001626145.1 Aeromicrobium sp. REDSEA-S32_B7 | reverse complement strand
TCCTTGTACTCCTCCGCGGCGTTCGCCTCGTGCGTCGAGAGGAACGCGCTGCCGACGTAGGCGAGGTCGGCCCCGGCCACCTGGGCGGCCAGGACCGAGCGCCCGTGCGCGATGGCGCCCGAGAGCAGCACCGGACCGTCGAACCAGCGTCGGATCTCGCGCACCAGGGCGAACGGCGACTGGGTGCCGGCGTGGCCACCGGCTCCCGCAGCCACGGCGATCAGCCCGTCGGCGCCCTTCTCGATCGCCTTGTGCGCGAACCGGTCGTTGATCACGTCGTGCAGGACGATGCCGCCGTAGGAGTGGACGGCCTCGTTCACGTCCTCCCGAGCGCCGAGCGAGGTGATGACGATCGGCACCTGGTGGTCGACGCAGAGCTGGAGGTCGTGCTCGAGCCGGTCGTTGGACCGGTGGACGATCTGGTTCACGGCGAACGGCGCGACCGGGCGGTCGGGGTTCGCAGCGGCGAACGACGCGTTCTGCTCGGTGATCTGGCTGAGCCAGTCGGTCAGCAGCGACGCCGGGCGAGCGTTGAGGGCGGGGAACGAGCCGACGATGCCGGACGTGCACTGGGCCACGACCATCTCGGGCCCGGACACGATGAACATCGGCGACGCGACGACGGGCAGGCTGAGCGGACGGCGCAGGATCTCGGGCAGGGCCACGGGGGTCTCCTCGGGACTCGGCGGGTGGGCACGACGACCCGGCCCGCTGGCGAACTATGCAACTGATTGCATACAGTGAGACCACCCTAGCGGGGGCCGCAGCCCGCGGCACCCCCGCGTGACGCAGCCCACACCCGAGGCACCAGAGGAGCACGATGAGCCCGTCCCCCGACCGTCCCGCCGCCGTCGACGCCTGGCACGAGGTCGTGCGCACCGGTGACCTCGAGCGGCTCGACGCCCTGCTCGCCGACGCCGTCGTCTTCCGCTCGCCGGCCGTCCACACGCCCCAGGAGGGCCGGGCCACGACGACGCTCTACCTGCGCGCCGCGCTCGAGGTGCTCGGACCGCACCTGGCCTACCACCGCCAGCTGTGGGACGAGGAGTCCGCGGTGCTGGAGTTCACCACCGAGGTGGGCGGCAAGCAGGTGCACGGCGTGGACATGCTGCGCTGGGGCCCCGACGACCGGCTCGTCGAGTTTACCGTGATGGTGCGACCTCTCCAGGGCCTGACCGCCCTCGTCGAGGAGATGGGCGCGACCCTGCGTCGACTGGCCTGACACCGGCACGCTGCTCCCACCGGCGGTCGGTTGACCTGTGCAGGGGCCGCCAGGTCGCTTACGGTGACGTCATGGGACTGCGCGAGATCAACGCGGCGCGCACCCGGCAGCTGCTCGCCACGACCGCGATGCAGATGTTCCTCGAGCAGGGCTACGAGTCGACGACCTTGGAGGACGTGGCCCAGCGTGCCGGCGTCGGCATCTCGACCCTGTACCGCTACTTCCCGACGAAGGAGCAGCTCGGGACGGCGTTCCTCGGCGACCCCGGACTCATGGCCGACGAGCTGACCGGCCGGCCCGCCGAGGAGGACACGGAGACGGCCCTGGGGCACGCGCTCGTGGCCCTGCTCGAGCACACCCGAGGCGCGAACCCCTACTCCGACCGCTTCCGCGAGCTCACCGACGCCAACGCACGGCTGCACGGACGCCTCCTCGAGTGGCTCTCCGAGGCCTACGAGCAGCTGTGCGTCGCCCTGGCTGCGCGGCGTGGGGTCGCGGCCGACGACGTGGGCGTCGCCGCGACGGCCTGGATGGCCGTCTTCGTGCTGAAGCAGGTCGACGACCGGCGCGGCGAGGAGGACGGTCCGACCCTCGCCCGCCGCGTGATGACCAGCCTGTCGGCAGCGCCGCTGCTCACCCCACAGTCGCCCGCGGACCCCACGTGACCCCTCGTTTGGCACGATCGACCCCATGAGACCTGGGGACCTCGGCGGCGCGGGCGGTCGCGCGCCGGCCGCCGACGCGACCCTGGGCGAGGCGACCGCGCTGGTGCTGCAGCACTGCGACCGGCAGGCACAGGGCCCCGAGACGGACGCGACCGTCGTCGCCGCCGTCGTGGGCGTCGAGCGCGTGGCCGGCATCCTCGGCACCACCGACGCCGACACGCTGCGCCTGGCCGTGCTGGAGGCGCTCGAGCACGACGGCGACGACGCGCCGGGCGAGGTCGCCCGCGTCGTCCTCGAGCTGGTGCGGACGATCGGCCTCGCCCTGCCCCGCCGCTCGAGCGCGTGGCCGGCCGACGCGACGGTGCTCAACCCCGAGACGGGCGGCCACAAGATCGCGACCGACCTGTCCATGCTGCGCGCGGCGATCCGCGCGGCGCGGACGTCGTACGAGGGCCTGCCCTACTACCGCGACCGCTACGGCGACCGCGGGGCACGCTTCTCGGTGTCGGACTCCAGCTGGATCGTGCACCTCGTCGCCGCACCGGAGGCCGTGGCGGTGCAGCAGGTGTTCTGGCTGGCCGACATGCTCGCGACCCGCGGGATGCCGACCTGGCTGATGGAGCTGCACCTCGACACCATGGCCGAGGAGCTGATGTCGAGCGACCTGCCGACCGGCGCCCTGCCGCACGCGGTGGCCGCCCTCGCGGCCCGTCGCCGACCGCACGTGCCCGACGTCGCGCTCGAGCGCGCCGAGACCCTCGTCGCCGAGCGCGTGGACGCACCGCCCACGACACCGGTCGGCCGACTCCTGGCCGCAGCCGCCGCCGACGTCCGCTCGGGCGCGTCGCGCAGCAGCGCCCCGCTCGTCGACTGGGTGGCCGACCCCGTCCGCACCAGCGCGGAGGACGCCGCGGTGCTGCGGGGGCTCCACGACCACCTCTCCCGGCACGGCACGACCCGGTAGGGCTGCCGCCGGCCCGTACAGGCTGGACAGCACAGGCTGGTCCCCACGGCCTGGCCCGTCGTGCGGCAGGATCACCGGGTGGACATCCGACCCGACCTGCTCGAGCTCCTCGCCCGACGCGCGCTCACCGAGGACACCGCCCGCCCCGAGGCCGTGGCGCGCTTGCACCGCCGCGGGGGCCGCACGGCACGCGAGAACGTCGCCGCGCTGGTCGACCCGGGCAGCCTGGTCGAGTACGGCCGGTTCGTGACCGCGGCGCAGACCGACCGGCGCAGCGACGACGACCTGCTCGACCGCACGGTGGCCGACGGCATCGTCGGCGGGCTCGCGACGATCGACGGTCACGCCTGCGCCGTCCTGTCCTACGACTACCTCGTGATGGCCGGCACGCAGGGCATGCGCGGGCACGCCAAGACCGACCGGTTGCTCGACGTCGTGGCCCGTCTCGGCCTGCCGACGGTGTTCTTCGCCGCGGGCGGCGGAGGACGCCCCGGCGACACCGACATCCCGCTGGCGTCGGCGCTCGACGTACCGACGTTCGCGGCGTGGGCGCGCCTGTCGGGGCGGGTCCCGCGGGTGGCCGTCGTGGACGACAACTGCTTCGCCGGCAACGCGGTCGTGGCCGGCACGGCCGACCTCGTGGTGGCCACGTCGCGGGCGTCGCTCGGCATGGGCGGGCCGGCGATGATCGCCGGCGGAGGCTTGGGCGACGTCGAGGCCGCGGACGTCGGCCCGATCGACGTGATGACCGCCAACGGCGTGGTCGACGTAGTGGCCGAGGACGACGAGGCGCCGCAGGTGGCGCGGAAGCTGATCGGCTACTTCCTCGGCCGACGCGACGACTGGACCGCCGGCGACCAGTCGGTGCTGCGGGACGTGGTCCCGGCCGGCGAGCGTCGCGCGTACGACCCGCTGCCGGTGCTGGAGACGGTGTTCGACGAGGACACCGTGCTGCCGCTGCGCCCCACGTTCGCGCCGGAGCTGGTGACGGCCCTGGCCCGGCTGGAGGGACGGACGGTCGGCGTGCTCGCGAACGACTCCCGCCACGTGGCCGGCGCGATCACGGCCGACGCGGGTGACAAGGCGGCCCGGTTCCTGCAGCTCTGCGACGCGCACGGCTTCCCCGTGGTCTCGTTCGTGGACACCCCGGGCATGATGGTCGGCCCCGAGGCCGAGCGCACCGCGATGGTGCGGCACTGCGCGCGGCTGCTGGTGGCGGGCGCCTCGCTGCAGGTACCGATGATCGGCGTCGTGCTGCGGCGGGCCTACGGACTCGGCGCGCAGGCGATGCTCGGCGGCAGTCTGCACGAGCCCTTGATGACGGTGGCGTGGCCCGGTGCGCACCTCGGCGCGATGGGTCTGGAGGGCGCCGTGCGGCTGTCGATGCGCAAGGAGCTCGAGGCGCTCGCCGACGAGGAGGAGCGCGAGCGCATGGTGCGCGAGCTGACCGCGCTGGCGCAGGCGCACGCGTCGGCGCTGAACGTCGCGCGGCACGGCGAGATCGACGACGTCGTCGACCCGGCCGAGACCCGTGATCTGCTGTCGACACCTGGTGAGCCGGGCCCGGCCCGGCGGGGGTGCCGGGCCGTGGGCGGCAGATGGCCTGGTCCGGCGGGGGTGCCGGGCCGTGGGCGGCTAGATCACTCTGCACCGCTGCGACACCGGGGCCGGTCGGTCCTGCGCCGACCGGCCCCACCTCTCCCCCGTCCGTCAGCCCACCGCCGTCAGCCCTTGACGCAGAGCAGGGTGGTGAGCCGCGCCTCGACCGACACGAGGTCGGTCTGCGCCGCGATGACGGACTCGAGGTCCTTGTACGCCGCCGGGATCTCGTCGACCACGCCGAGGTCCTTGCGGCACTCGACGCCCGCGGTCTGGGCGACCAGGTCGTCCGCCGTGAACGTCTTGCGGGCCCGGGTGCGCGACATCCGGCGTCCCGCACCGTGCGACGCCGAGCAGTAGGACTGCTCGTTGCCGAGCCCCCGCACGACGTACGAACCGGTGCCCATCGATCCCGGGATCAGGCCGTAGTCGCCCGTACCCGCGCGGATGGCGCCCTTGCTGGGTGACCACCAGGTCGACGTCGTCGTACCGCTCCTGCGCCACGTAGTTGTGGTGGCAGGAGATCGCGCGGTCGTACGCCACGTCGCGACCGCGGGCCCCGAAGTACGTCGTGACGACCTCGCGGACGAGCGCCATCATGACCGCACGGTTGCGCGCGGCGTAGTCCTGCGCCCAGTACAGGTCGCGCAGGTACGCCTGCATCGGTGCGGTGCCGGCGAGGAAGACGGCGAGGTCGCGGTCGGGCAGGTCCAGGTTGTGGTCCAGGCCCTTCGCGGCCGCGATGTGCCGCTCCGCCAGCTCCTTGCCGATGTTGCGCGACCCTGAGTGCAGCATGAGCCACACCCGTCCGCCGTCGTCCGACGTCACCTCGATGAAGTGGTTGCCGCCGCCGAGGGAGCCCATCTGCTTCATGGCCTTCGACTCGCGGTCGCGGACCGTCTCGTGCAGGTCGCCGAACCCGGCCCAGAACGTGTCCCAGCCGGCCCCGGCCCCGCCGAGACCGAGCCGGTCGACGTCGGGGGCGACGTCGTGCGCGTGGAAGCCCACCGGGACGGCGCGCTCGATCTCGTGGCGCAGGCCCCGCAGGTCCTCCGGGAGGTCCTCGGTGGTCAGGTCGGTGCGGACCGCCGTCATGCCGCAGCCGATGTCGACCCCGACGGCGGCCGGCGACACGGCGTCGCGCATGGCGACGACGGAGCCGACGGTCGCGCCCTTGCCGAGGTGCACGGCCCACATCAGCGTGTCGGCGACGGCACCGGGCAGGCGCGTCGGGAACGCCGTGGCGTCGGGCGGGATGGTCGTGGTGGTCATGGTGGGTCGCCTCCTCGGGCGGTGGGTGTCGATGTGGGGGTGGTGGCGGGTGTGCCGGGTCTCCCCGGGAGGGCTCGAACCTCCGACCTCCCGGCTCGCGACCGGGGGCTCTGTCCAGCTGAGCTACGGAGAGGGGGCTGCCCGACGGCGTGGTGCGGACGCCGTCAGGCAGCGGTCTGGGGCGTCGGCCGCGAGCGGCTCCCCCTCGGCCTGCCCCTGGTGGGGACCGAGGCCAGCGGGGTGCCGTCGGCGAGCAGCACCCCGCCCCAGACACCGCTCTCGGACCTCGCGGTCGCGAGGGCGAGGCAGGTGTCCCGGAAGGTGCACGTCCCGCAGACCGCCTGGGCGGCGAGCAGCTGGCCGTCGTCGCTCGGGAAGAACAGCTCGGGGTCCTGGCCCGCGCACGCCCAGTCGTCCGCGAGGGCGCGCGGCGTCGGGTGGGCGAAGGCCGCGACCACGCCGTGCGTGGTCAGGACCGACGCGACCGTGCTCTCGGTGCGCGCCACGGTCCTGGCGCGGGTCCTGCCGTTCTGCGTCTCCATCGGTGGTCACCTCCCGGGTGGGTCGTCGGTGCGTGCTGGGGTCGTGCCTGCTGCGGCACGGGTCGGGGTCGGGTCCGGATCTGGTGGGATGGGTCCGGACATGCGAAGGGGCCGCCCCCTCGAGTCGTCTGACTCGCTGGAGCGGCCCCGGCCGGTGCAGGGTGCACCTAGGTCATGGGTCGCTCCGTCGCGGGCAGCTTCTGGCCTCGCGGGTCCTGGTCCTCGAGGGAGACGTGCTGCGAGACCACGAAGGCAGCGTGCAGCGCGCGCGCGGCCCAGGGGCCGGTCGCTTCGAGGCTGCTGCGATACGTGGTCACGGGTGGTCTCCTGCTGCGAGGTGAGGGGTGGCCGAGTGGCGCACCGGGGACCACCGTAGGGGGCGCGGCGCGTCGTCGCCAAGCGATTAACCGAGCCGGTGCCGTGAGCGGGCCCGACGCACCACGCCCGGCGCGGTGCGCGGGGCGGCCCTAGGCTCGTGGACATGGCCACTCTCGTCCTGCTGCGGCACGGCCGCACGACCGCCAACGCCTCCGGTGTGCTCGCCGGGCGGACGCCCGGGGTACTGCTCGACGACCACGGACGCGACCAGGTCGCGCGTGCGGGCGAGCGGCTCACGGACGTGCCGCTGGCGGCCGTGTACTCGAGCCCGATGGAGCGATGCCGCGAGACGAGCGCAGCCGTCCTGGCCCACCAGGACCCCTCGATCGTGCTGCGGGTCGAGGAGGCCGTCAGCGAGTGTGACTACGGGTCCTGGCAGGGACGACCGCTGAAGGAGCTGGCGCAGGAGCCGCTGTGGAAGGTCGTGCAGTCGCAGCCGTCGGCCGCCGTGTTCCCCGGTGGTGAGTCGATGACGACGATGCAGGCGCGCGCGGTCGAGGCCGTGCGGCGGATCGACGCCGAGGTGGAGGCCGAGCACGGCGCGTCCGCGGTCTGGGTGGCCGTCAGCCACGGCGACATCATCAAGGCGGTGCTGGCCGACGCGCTCGGGATGCACCTCGACCTCTTCCAGCGCATCCAGGTCGACCCGGCGTCGATCTCGATCGTGCGCTACACCGAGGCCCGTCCCTACGTGCTGGCCCAGAACACCCACGCCGGCGACCTCGGCTGGCTGCGCCCGGCCGCCGACGCCACGGCCACCGACGCGGTGCCCGGCGGGGGTGCCGGGCCCCGGGGTCCGGAGGCCGGATCCGAGGACGGGACGGCGACGCTGGACGCCCTGGACGACGGACCGGCGGAGCTGGCGGGCCCGGGCCGCTCCTGACGTCGCCGCGCGGCGGTGCGTGGCGACGGACCCTAGAGTGGAGGCATGGCCACCATCGTCCACGGATTCGACTGGCCCGACCGTTTCGTCGTCGGCACGGTCGGCTCACCCGGCGCACGCACGTTCTACCTGCAGGCGAGGGCCGGTCGTGAGCTCGTGAGCGTGGCGGTCGAGAAGGAGCAGTCGGCGGTGCTCGCCGACCGGCTCGACGAGGTGCTCGACGAGCTGATGGCCGAGGACGGCAACCCGTTCAGCATCCCGGCGAGCGCTCCGGACGGCCTGGCCGACCACGAGCCGCTCGACCAGCCGGTGGAGGAGCAGTTCCGCGTCGGGGCGATGGGCCTGGGATGGGACCCCTCGACCGCGCAGATCGTCATCGAGGCGTTCCCGGTGCTCGACGTGGAGGCGGAGGCCGACGCCGAGGGCGTGGTCGAGGTCGACCCGCCGGAGGCTCTGGTCGTCCGCATCCCGGTCGGCAGCGCCCGCGCGTTCGCCCAGCGGACCCGCGAGGTGGTCTCGGCAGGCCGTCCGGCGTGCCCGATCTGCGAGGTGCCGATGGACTCCCCCGACGACCACGTCTGCGAGCTGCCCGACGAGTTCCGGTGAACGAGCTCCCGTTGTCGGCCGACGTCGAGCCGGCGCTGCTGCACGACGAGCTGGTGCTGACGGGCCGGGTCGTCTCGGCCTCGAACGCGACGTTCGTGGCGACGATCGGCGACGTGCAGGTGGTCTACAAGCCGGTCGCCGGCGAGCAGCCGCTGTGGGACTTCCCCGACGGGCTGCTCGCGCACCGCGAGCTCGCGGCGTACCAGGCGTCGAGGGCCACGGGCTGGGACGTCGTCCCGCCCACCTGGCTGCGCGACGGGCCGCACGGTCCGGGCATGGTGCAGCGCTGGCAGACTAGTGATCCCGACCAGGAGGCCGTGACCATCGTCCGCGCCCGCCGCGTCCCCGACGGCATGCTGCACGTGTTCGACGGAGTCGACGAGCGGGACCGACCGGTCGCCCTCGTGCACGAGGACACGCCGGCGTTGCGGCGGATGGCCGTGCTCGACGTCGTGCTCAACAACGCCGACCGCAAGGGCGGGCACGTGCTGGAGATGGCCGACGGCCACCGCTACGGCGTCGACCACGGCCTGACGTTCCACGCGGAGCACAAGCTGCGGACGGTGCTGTGGGGCTGGCTCGGCCAGCCGCTCACCGACGACGAGCTCGACGGCGTGCGTCGGCTGCGCGCCTCGCTCGACGACGCGACCGGTCTGGGCGGCGTGCTGCCCGACCTGGTCACGGCCGCGGAGGTGCAGGCGTTCGGCGACCGGTGCGACGCCCTGCTGTCCGCCGGCACCTTCCCCGCTCCGCACGGACCCATGCCGGCCGTGCCGTGGCCCCCGTTCTAGGAGGAACCATGACGTCCCCGGACACCTTGCTCGTCGGCTGCGGTCGGCTGGGGGCCGACGTCGGCCTGCGCCTGGCCGCGCTCGGCCACCGGGTGGTCGGCATCCGCAGGCAGGCCGACCAGGTGCCGGCCCCGCTCGTCGGGCTCTCCGCCGACCTGTCGCGCGAGGAGCCGACGTTGCCGGACCTCGACCTCGACCTGCTCGCCGTCGTGCTGACGGCGCGACCGCGCAGCGAGGAGTCCTACCGCGCCACGTACGTCGACGGCATGCTGCGGGCGCTCGACGCCCTCGACCGACAGGGCGCGCGCCCACGACGCGCCGTGCTGGTGTCCTCGACCGCCGTGAACGGCGACGGCGACGACGTGATCACCGAGCAGACGCCTCCGGCGCCCGCCGACGCTCCCGCCGCCGTGCTGCTGGAGGCCGAGCAGGCGTTCCTCGACCGTGTGCCGACCGGCAGCGTGCTGCGCCTGTCCGGCCTCTACGAGGGCACGCCTCGCCTCGCCGACGAGGTGCGCGCTGGCGAGGTGAGCGACCCGCACCGGTGGACGAACCGGATCCACCGCGTCGACGCGGCTCGGGCCGCGGTGCACCTGCTGACCCAGGTCGAGGAGCCGGCGCGCGTCTACCTCGGCACCGACGACGAGCCGGCCCTGCGCGGCGACGTCGCCGCGTTCCTGGCCGAGCGGCTCGGGCTGGGACCCCTGCCTCCCGCCGACCCGGCGCACGGCCACGGCAAACGGATCTCGAACGCCCTGCTGCGCTCCACCGGCTGGACGCCCGACTACCCCACGTACCGCGAGGGGTTCGCGAAGGTCGCCGCCACGCACTGACCCGGCACAGCCACCGCGGAGGTGCCGCCAGCGCCGACCGTTCGCGCTGCCGGTTCGAAGGACCGCGACTAGCGTCGAGAGGGCATCCCACCCGATCCTAGGAGGACCCCCGTGACTACCATCGCCATCGTCGGAGCCGGCCGAGGACTCGGAGCCGCAGTCGCTCGCCGCTTCGGCAAGGAGGGCTTCGCCGTCGCCCTGCTGGCTCGCAACGCCGAGCGCGTCGACGCGCTCGCCGCCGACCTCCAGGCCGAGGGCATCGACGCCCGTGGCTGGACCACGGACGTCCGCGACCCCGACTCGCTCGCCCGGACGCTGGAGCAGGCCAACGAGACGCAGGGCCCGATCGAGGTCCTGCAGTACAGCCCGCTCCCCCAGAAGTCGTTCCTGCGACCGCTGCTGGAGACCACCGTCGACGACACCAAGGGCGCCATCGAGTTCTCCGTCTACGGCCCGATCGCCGCGGTCCACGCCGTGCTGCAGAACATGCGCTTCGTCGGCAAGGGCACGGTCCTGTTCATCAACGGCGGCACGGCGGTGCGCCCCGCGCCGAAGTTCGCCGGCACGTCGCTCTCGTTCGCAGCCCAGTCCGCCTACGCGCAGATGCTGCACGACACGCTCGCCGACGAGGACATCCACGTCGCGCAGCTCGTCATCCCCGGGTCGATCGAGGAGGGTCACCCGCAGAAGGACCCGACGGTCCTGGCGGAGACCCTCTGGTCGATGCACACCGGCCGCGACGAGTTCCGCGTCTTCGCGACCGACATGGACGACGAGGTCTCCGAGACCTCCGACTGACCCTGCGCACCGGGCGCCGGGCTCAGTGGCAGGAGCCCGGCCCGGTGTGGCAGGCCGACGTCGGCTGGGGCTCGACGTCGAGCGAGGGGTTGCGGTCGAAGAACCCGACGGGCTTGAGCCAGAACGAGACGATGTCGGCCGGCATCACCGGCCAGTCCTCGGGCCGCGTGATGTGGTGGATGCCGAACGTGTACCAGAGCACCACGTCGGTGTCGGCGGTCGACCGTCCCTGCTGCACCCACTCCGGCAGGCCGTGGTCGACCCTGCTCTGGTTCACGAACTCCCCGGCGGGCCAGCGCTCCTCGGCGTCGTGCGGGGTCACCCAGACGGTGTGGCCGATCACCTGCGCACGCTGCAGCACCGGCGAGGCGGGATCGAAGAACGACGGGATCGCCCCGCCGGGCACGAGCTTGTAGGAGACGGGCGTGCCGAGCCCGTTGAGCGACTGCTCGTTGACCACCTTCCAGGCGCGCTGGCTCTCCCAGCGGAAGTCGTCGTGACCCTCCACCGCGATCGGCGTGCTCACCTGCCGGATGCCGAGACCGAGCGGGTTGTCCGGGCCGATGGGGTCGACGACCGTCTCGCTGCGCACGACGGTGTTCGTCCGGCCGTCGGGCTCGAGGTCGAGCCGCGCGACCAGGAAGTGCTGGTGGTACGGGGCGTACGTGCGCTCGTCGACGAGCGTCCCGTGCGGGTGCGGCTGGCCCTCCTCGACGTGGGTGACGACCATGATGCCGGTGGCGCGCACCTCGCACTCGATGTTGCCGTCCTCGTAGAAGCGCCAGTAGGTGATGTACTCGTAGTTGGCGACCGTGACGTGGAACGACACGACGAACCGGCGCTGCCGGCGCACCTCGGCGCTGGGTCCGTGAGCACCGTGGTCGACGTGCTTCCAGCCAACCGCACTGTCCTCCTCGTGCAGGCAGATCGCGTTCGCGATGGTGTACGGCTCGCCCGAGCTGTCGTGCAGCACGGCGTCGAGGTAGCGGATCTCGCCGAGGCAGTCGCAGCCCAGCTCGAGCGACTGCGTCATGAAGCCGAGCCCCCACTCGCCGATGTCGAAGGCGGTGCGCCGGTAGTGGTCGATGCTGGGGTCGCGGTAGGGCACGACCATCTCGGCGAAGCTCAGCTGGTGCGCGACCTTGCGCGTACGACCGGCGTCGTCGTAGGTGACGGCGTGCAGCGTCATCCCCTCGCGGTGGTTGAAGCCCACCCGCATGGTCCAGTTCTGCCAGCGCAGCTCGTGCCCGTCGACCTCGAACCCGATGCCCTCGGGCTGGACGATCTCCAGCGGCTTGCGCGGCGGGCGATGACCCTTGAGCCGGTCGGGCACGTGCCGGGGCACGTACTCGCCCATCACGTCGGGGCGCGGCACGCTGTGGGTGTCCTCCACGCGCAGCAGCTCCATGCTGTTGAGGTCGATGACGCAGTGCAGGCCGTTGACCGGTCCGGCGTAGGGGTTGGCACCCTCGGCCGCGCGGACCCACGTGTCGGACCAGCCGATGCGGCGGTCCCGCCACTCCTCGGGCATCACGGCGTCGCCGTAGGTCCAGGTGTCCATGAACACGAGCGAGAGGTCGGTGATGCCCCGCGCCGCCAGCGCGGCGACGACGTGGGGGTGCGCGCGCAGCACGGCGTCGGCCTCCTCCCACTCGTCGACCGTCACGTTCGCCTGCACGCCGGGCACGTGCGCGAAGTGGGTGACGGCGTCCGCGGAGAGGTCGACGCGCGCGCGGAAGGTGCGGTTGGTGGCGCGCTCGAGGCAGATCGCCTCGACCACCCGTGGCGGCACCGTGCCGTCGGCGGCGAATGCGTCGAGCGCCTGCTTCGAGGGCTGGAGGCCCTCGATCGAGCAGTACCGCCAGCCCTCCCCCACGCCGTGCTCGGCGAGGAGCAGGGCCGTGGTCGCGCGGAACTCGTCGGACGTCAGCGGGTCAAGCGGATGGCTCACCTGCCGATCATGCCTGTCAGCAGGGTGCGATGGCGAGGAAAACGTCGCGATGTCACCCGAACGTCACGGAATCGGTACCGCCGACCGCGAGCGACGTGGTCGTCAGCTGGTGGCGGTGTCGTCGGCGGCCCGCAGCCGCCCACTGCCACCGCGGTCCTGCGGACGCGAGCGCCACTGGATCGCGCCGATCGACAGCATCCGCAGCTGCGTGGCGGTCGTCCGCGCCACCTCGCGCTCGAACGCCGGCGTGCCCGGGCCCTGCAGCAGCCGCTCGACCGCCGCGACCATGGCGACGACGATGAGGTTCGCCGACGTGCGGAGGTCGTCGTTGGACCAGTGGACGGCACCCGGCAGGCGGGCGAAGTCGGTCGCGATCTCGGCCTCGAAGAGGTCGAGCTCGTGGCGGATCGCCGCGCGCACGCCCGGCAGACCGCCGACCCGCTCCCGGCTGATGAAGCCGAAGTGCTCGGGATCGGCGCGGACCCGGTCGACCAGGACCTCGACCGACGGGCCGATGACCCCGCCCACCGACGGCTGCGCGGCGCGCACGTCGCGCAGCGTGCGCCGCAGGCTCGAGAACGACTCGTCGACGAGCGCCAGGCCGAGGTCCTCCGCCGACGTGAAGTGCCGGTAGAACGCGGTCGGCGCGATGCCGACCTCACGAGCCACGTGACGCAGCGAGAGGGCCGACAACGAGCTCTGCTCGGTGAGCGTCAGGGCGGCGTCGAGGATGGCCCGACGGGTGCGCTCCTTGCGCTCGGTGCGCGTGGGGAGCGCGACGGGCTGGTCGTCCATGACCCAGATCATACGCACCGGTGGACACGTGACCACCAACGCGACGCCCTGACCTGCACAAACACCGTACGTGCCCGCAGTCACAGCCTCTGGACGTTGACATCCGGGATGTCACATACCGACAGTTGGTGGACAGGTGTCCACCGACACCATCCATCCCGACCCGTGAAGGACAGCGTCCGATGACCTCCACCGCCGCGCTCCCCCCGCTCGCCCAGCGCGTGCTGGGCTCCCGCCTGCTCGCGTCGCTCACCTCCCCGCACGGGGTCGACCACTACCTGCGCCAGATCAACCCGATGTGGGCCGCCACCGACGTCCGCGCCCGCGTCGTCGACGTGACCCGCGAGACCGACGGCGAGCACCCCGTCGCCACCCTGACCCTCGAGCCGACGAGCACGTGGCGCGGACACCGGTCCGGCCAGTACGTGCAGGTCGGGCTCGAGGTCGCGGGCCGTCGCACCACCCGCTGCTTCTCGATCTCCTCCGCCGCGTCGCTGCCCGGCGAGCGGTTCACCATCACGGTGCGCGCGCACGAGGAGGGCATCGTCTCCAAGTACCTCGTCCGCGAGGCCCAGCCCGGCCTGATCCTCCACCTGAGCCAGGCCGAGGGCGCCTTCACGGTGCACGAGAGCGCGGCGACGCCCACGAACAACCACCTCGTCATGATCTCCGGCGGGTCCGGCATCACCCCCGTCATGTCGCACATCCGCACGTTCCTGCGCGACGGCTACGACGGTCACGCCCAGCGCAAGATCACCTTCGTCCACTACGCCCGCTCCCCCGAGGACCAGATCTTCGCCGAGGAGCTGCGCGAGATCGCGGCCGCCGACAACGGCATCACCGTGCACCTGCGCTACGGACCGCACCTGTTCGACGCCGACGAGCTGCGACTCATGGTCGGCGGCGACTACACCGACATGGACACCTGGGTGTGCGGACCCGCCGGTCTGGTCGAGCTCGTGCAGGAGGCGTACGGCGACTCCCCCCGGCTGCGCGTCGAGTTCTTCAAGCCGCCGGCGTTCGCCAAGGACGACGACGCCGAGGGCACCCTCGCGTTCAACCTCGCCGGGTCCACGGCCTCCAACGACGGCTCGAGCATCCTCGAGCAGGCCGAGGCCGCGGGCCTGACGCCGGAGTTCGGCTGCCGCATGGGCATCTGC